>JAJDBZ010000218.1 GCA_029261095.1 Candidatus Omnitrophota bacterium
GAGGCCGGGGTTTTGAGTCAGCAGCCAATCGACATGATCGCTTGTTTCGGAAAGCAAATCGGAGTCGATAACATCCCTGAAAACGACATATCCTGCTTCCTCGAATTCGGCCAGCGAACCTTCGCGGTCAATGATCGTATCCACAGACTTACCTCCTGGGAGATATTGATATCAAAGACCAATTATAGAACCCTTGCAAGCGTTTGCAATGAGCCTTTCTCTTAAACATGAAAAGATGGGTGTCACGCGGTACGTTTCATCTAAATAAATGCAAGTGGCTCAAAATGATGGCTTTATGATGGAAACGAACTGTTCGCTGGGTTCTTCAGGTGCGCGAATGCACTTTTTCTGAAAAGTACAAATTGTCTGTTGACAGAACCCGGAATTTGTTGTCTGATAATATCATGTAAACGTTTGCAGGATCTTCTGCGGGTGAGGATCGCTTAAGACTGATATCTCCACTGAATCGCGTAAGACCCCGTAGGTGAATGAAGTTCCACACAAGGTCCTCATAGGGTTGCGACCGATCCCTATGCAGACAGAGAACATTGGCGGAGACATTACTTGTGTTTAGCGTCTTTAATCCGATTCCGTACGACAGAGGGTTTACCCTGATCGAACTCCTCATCGTGATCGCTATCATTCTCATCCTGATCGCGATCGCACTTCCGAACTTTATCGAGGCGCAAATCCGTGCAAAGGTCGCGAAAGCCGCGGGCGATACACGTTCCCTGGCCACGGCAATGGAATCCTATTTTATCGATTGGAATTCATACACGAATGATTGTCCCGGTCCGGAGCTTCCTGGGTGCATCGCGTTGACCACGCCGATCGCTTACATGACCAGTGTTCCTTTAGACCCTTTTGGCCTTCACCGGAATCAAGGCGGGAGCATCGTCGATATAAGAAACGGTAGGACTCCTTTTTATCCTATGGGGACCGGTATCAATCCTAGCACCGAACTGAAGATAATCCCCTACGACACCTCATCCGGATTCAATAGGGACAACCCTCCCATTAAGGAGGCATACATCATTTATACAGGGGGACCTTCCGACTTAGAGCCCGGAGACCCGACCGGTCCTTTTCCGGTCAGTGGCGCGGGGCTTCCATGGACTGTCTATACTCCTACTAACGGAACCAAGAGTTTTGGGGGTATCATTGTAACAGGCGGAGTTTCGCTCGAGCATCCCACTTTGAAAATTCTGAACCAACTTACTCATCTTTGAACCGGCAAAATCGTAAGAGAAGAAATGACAAGAGGAATCGAACCATGAATGAACGAAAAGGATTTACCCTGATTGAACTTCTTATTGTCATCGCCATCATTCTTATATTGATCGCGATCGCGCTGCCCAATTTCTTGGAAGCACAGATTCGATCCAAAGTCGCTCGAGTAAAATCCGACATCCGGTCGCTTTCCATCGCACAGGAATCTTATTATCTCGACCGGGAGGTCTATACAAACGATTGCGGCGGCGGAAATGTGGGTTGCTTCCAGCTCTCCACACCGGTGGCCTACATCAAAGACATTCCTCTCGATCCATTTGGGGTTCACCGATTTGGCGGTGGGGAGAACAACCTGGTCGGTGAACTCCGTCCGTTCTATCCGATGGGGACTGGGATCTCTCGGAAACATGAATTGAAGTTGATTCCCTTTCCTCCCGGATTTAACCGAGAAGAACCTCCAGTCCGTGACGCCTACATCATCTATTCAGCCGGGCCCACCGACAACCGACTCGAGCCGGGAGGGCCGACTGGAACGTTTCCACAACCCGATGATTCAGTCGGTTGGGTCGTTTACAGCCCCACCAATGGCACACGGAGTTATGGCGGAATTATCCGCGTCGGAGGCATCGGTTTGCCCCCCGCAAAAAGATTGCTTCTCCAGCAATCGATGTAGAGGTGACAGAGAAGAGGACTACCCCAAGTGGAGGGGAGTTGATTGATGAATTAAATCGATCCGGATGGTTCGATGAAAAGGGTAGACAATTATAGATTGGAGGCGTCTTGATGAAAAAAGTCAATTGGATTTTATTATTTGTATTCATTTTACCCGTTTTACCGATCACCTTAGAGACTGAAGCAGCGACCGTGACAGTGAATGCGGCCGGGGGTGCAGACTACACCGAACTGACCCGTGCTTTGGGTAATTTCAGACGAGGAGATAACTGGGGCGACGGGAACGCGGACACCGTTCTTGTCCAAAACGGCATCTATCTCATGGGATCTGCATTTCTTCCTGGAGATTTGGATAATGTTACACTTGATAGTGTGGTCGGGGGTGGCGACGGGACGTTTACAGTAAGAGCAGACACCGGGGCAAGTCCAATTCTCGCGTTGGATCCCGCTCACACGGACCGCTCGTTTATATATTGTCGTCGTGAAGGGAATGTCACCTTGGAGGGACTGACATTCGTTGGACGAGCTGGGTCACCTACTTTTGATGGGGGACAAACGCACCAAGCTTTTATCCAGGGCGACTCCGAAGACGCGGATGGCGTTCAAGTCATCATCACGATTCGTGATTGCGTCTTCACTAAGAACATCGGAACAACGCCGGGGGTCGATGATGCTCCTGAGTTGGATTTCACAGGAGACATTCCCGACAATTCTACGAACGGAGCCTATCAGGGTATTTTCTGGTCGGGAGACAGTCGAGCGAGAGGGAATCTAGATGTGACCATCGAAGACTCGGTGATCGCTTATTCCAATTACGGCAATGGAGCCGTCTTTGTCCAACGTGAAATCGACGATATGGACCTCGGCGCGGATCCCGACGAAAGCAACGACCTCCGTAACTTTACAGTCAGGAATACGCTCTTTGCCTCGAACCAGCGTGCTTGGAGACAAGTGGACGGAGTGGCGGTCAAGGAGAGTGCCACGTTCGAGGATTGCGCGTTTCTCAATCACCCCTCCGAAGTCGTTCGCTTTACAGACCGGATCACGGGAATGCAGGTTACTTTCAATCATTGTCTCGTGGACGCGGGCAATGTCATTGATGTCGGCGATGGTATGATCAACGGAGACACATTCTTCCGTGTCGACGATTGTGCTCATGTTGACCTGACTGTGGATGAGTTCACCGGCCGCCAGGGGAACAATGACCTCTTCCGGTTCGGGCGGGGCGATTGTGTTCCAGCTAACGGCCTTGAAACGATCGTGTTAAGGAACATCGTCGATGTGAATGGGAACGACAGCGTATTTCGCTATAACCCTGACGAGGACGATCTTGGTCCGGGGTTCGAGGGTCAACCGGCTTCATTAACCGCATCGGGAATCGCTTCCGATAACACAGTTCGCACCACCCAGCACGACAACATCGAGACGATCCTTAACAATGCGACAGTCATCACCGATGTGCCCGAATCCGACCTCTTGGACGTTGCATTTACCAATGCAACGTTCGCGAACATTCGAAGCTGGGATTCGGTTTCGAATGGTTTTCTGGACATTGCCGCCGCCTCGGCCTCAAAGTACATCGGGATGGGCGATGCCGGTTCCGACTTAAGAGGTGGCGCAGAGATCGAGGGGCAAGCGGGCCCTACTCCGACACCGTTACCGATACCTTCCTCCGATGTCGGGAACTGGGCGATTTATCAATAAGTGGTGAGGGGCTACTACCGATGTGATTTCGCGAGAGGAGACCCTCAAGGTTTCCTCTCGCTTCTTTCAATTTGCATCTCGTTTGACCTTATTCTTCGTGAATATCACTTGGATATCTGCCAACGGTATACTCGAGGTCATCAAGATAAATCTCGCAATGCTTTCCGTTATTGTCCTGCATGTTGAAGAGACCGAATCGATCCATTACGACGCCCTCTTCTTTGGCCCCTTCGGGTAAGTCGATCTTTCCCGATTGATTTCCTAAAGTTACAGCGATCGATCCCCGACCCTCCGCTCCTTCTGGATCGTAAACAATCGAAAAATCATGCACTTCGTCTCCTCCCATGAACCAGGGCGAACCATGCGGATGCTGGTGAGCTCTATAGGATTCCGTTCCGTACATCGGCATAAAGAATCTGCCCGAGGATGTCAAACTGTCGAGGTTCACCCCGATGAAATTGACCGGCATCCAACCCTGTTCGTTTGAATTGAAGAAACCAATGTGCATTCCGGTGTCGATGGAGAAAAGGGGGATCGCGATTTTGCCCCTGGCTTCCAGCCGTTGGTCCAATCCGAGGATACCGATATCGTCGCCGTAGTACCCCTTGTACTGAGTTTCTACCGCTCCCTCGACACGCCAAAATCGTCCGCCAATCTCCCCGGGTTCGCCACCTGTATAGTTCGTCCGGCTGTACCCGAAATCGTTGGAACCGTAGAGGACATCGTCTTCGAAAACCCCGTGATTTCCTTTCCCCTCCCATCCGGGGTCCACCGAGAAACCCTCTTTCTCCCCATTGACAAGGAGGTCATCGAAATAGGCCACCATCGCTCGCCCTGGAATCTGGTCATTAAAAATTCCGAAACGGTTGAATGTGGCGCCAACTTCGGCGTGTTCTTCTCCGACTGGGATCTTCCAAGTAGTTTCATCGAAAGAGAACTCGATTTCGCCACGGCGATCTCCCGATTTCGGGACATACTCGAAGGACCACTTGTGTCGACTGGAATCCGGTGGAATCCGAAGCATTTGTGACGTCTCCCATTCGCGAACAATTCCTTCTGCCGCCACACCACCTTGAGAAAGAAACTGGCCCGAGGAGGCTCC
>JAJDBZ010000219.1 GCA_029261095.1 Candidatus Omnitrophota bacterium
CGGGGCAGGGAATCGATCCCGCGAACATCCCTGTCAGAATGGGATGTTTATCCAGCCACCCCTGGTGAGGTTCATGGACCTCTTCCGAGAGGTTCTTAGTGTAGATATTCCAAGATTCGAAGACGAAATAGCAACAGGCCAAAGCCAGCACAAACAACGATGTCTTTAAGATCAAGTCAGGGTGGTTCCCCGCCAGATGGGCGAGGACCCCCTTAAAAGCAAAACCACAGGCGACAGCCAGCGCCATCAGAACCCCATGCGCCAAAGCAAAACCAAGACCATATTGCAGCATCGTCCGGCGTCCTTTTCCCGAAAGGGCGCCCGCGACTAGAAGCGTCTTGGAGTGACCCGGGGTCATCACATGAACCAGCGAATACCAAACCACTAAAGGCAGATCAGCGAGCATCTCTTACTTCCTCACTTCCTTCTCAGGAGCCAGAACTCCTCAAGCAGGGACGATGCCAGGATTCAATAGAGGAAGATTTCAAAGAGTTTGATTAATTTGCTCCACTAAAACCCATAGAAAACTTCAAATCGATACAGTTTAAATTAACTACGCCGATCAGATTGGGACTAATATGTCCCAATCGATGGATCCAATGGGAGGGGAGTTACCGGTTATCGCGCAAAGATCGGAGGAGCGTCTTCACTTCGAATGGTGTCAGATCGGGCATCACTGAAAGAAGTCTGGCAACCATCGCTGAGATGTGGGGAGTGGCAAAGCTGGTACCTGTCCACAGTTTGTACTGCCCACCGCTACTTGGAGCGCGGACATAGACTCCATGTGCTTCGGTTTCAATAGGGGTATTCAGGAGATAATTAAACGCGAGAGGATTCGATTCAAATGTTTGGTTATCGACCGCGATCAGCGAGGCGAACTGAGAGGGAAAACTGATCTGGTGTCTGTTATGAGCGGCTGCCACCACACAGATTCCTGAATAATAGGCCCGGTCGACCAATTCCAGTAACGGGACTTGATATCGATTCTGAAGTGTTCCGAGACTCAGGTTCAACACCTTAAAGCCCTGCTCGATCGCCCAGTGAAGACCATAGACGAACTGTTCGCCTGTTCCCTGTGCATTTCCGCCGATGACCCGGATGCTAAAGATTTCCGCATCGGGAGCATGACGATGAATGATCCCCGCACAGGCTGTGCCATGCCCAACCGGATCGGCTCCTGGCACTTCCACACACTGAGTTCCAGTGGGGGTCTGTTTGACTTCCCAACAACCCTTAACCGAACCTTCAAGCGCGGGATGAGAAGTTTCCACACCCGTATCGAGAAGCGCGACCTGCACCCCCTTTCCGGTACCCTCGGTGAGCGCTTTCTCCAAATGCTCTTTCTGGATGACTGAATCGATCGAGTACTTCATTTCAAACCCTTAAAACTCCAGATCGCTCGAACCCGGATGGTTCAATTGTTTCAAACCGACATCCACAAGTTCGTTCACCCACTGGAGTTCAGAGGGCGAGAGGTTCTCCACTTTCTGGATCAATTCCATGAAAAGATGTGAACTTTCAGTTGAAGCTCCGGGGGAGGGGGCATTGCTCGAAAAGGCCGTGGATTGAAGGATGACCTGGTTCAGTTCTGACCGGGTCATCTGGTGCAGGAACTCTAAGCGTTCGTAGTAGCGAAGCAGGACCGCGGCAAGGGATGCATAGTTTTGTCCCGTGTCCATCTCCTCGGGAGTAAAAGACCCTTTCCTGCCATCCTCCGGACGATTCATGAAAGTATGGACACCGAGAATGCGAGACTGATGAAAGAGGGGAATCGCGATATACTCTTGCGTCTCGGTCCCCGTAAGTTCGTCGACCGCACGGTAGTAGTCCTCTGGATTGTCCACCGCGATCAACTGACCTGTTTGATAGACATACCCGACCAGACTGTCTTGGATCGGAACTTGGGGTGTCTCACTTTCGAGTGTTTGATTGACCGATACAAAGAATCGGAGGAAGTTAGGGTCCTTATCTGGGATGAGAATCGATGACTCGAGGCTTCCCACTTCGTCGCTCGCCTCTACCGCCAGATCATGAATCTGGCCCTTCACCGATAGAAGTGAACTCTCCAAAGATTGTTCGAAGGATTGGAACAGAACTTCCCATTTTGAGGTTTCACTAGCCATCGTTGTTGACCCTGCTTTCCTCGAGTTGCTGAACCTCCCATAGATCCCGGTACAATCCACGTTTGGCGATCAAGGACTCATGGACCCCCACGGTCTCCACTTTGCCTCGTTCGAGCACGATGATGTGGTCGGCGCCCTTGACGGTGTAAAGCTCGTGAGTAATCACGATTCGAGTTCGGTCGGCGAACTCGGTACGCATCGTTTCTTGGATGAGTCGTGCTGTTTTCACATCAATGTTTGCGGTGTATTCATCGCAAATGATGATCTGCGGGTTCTGCAAGAATAGGCGCCCGAGGGCAATGCGCTGGCGTTCTCCCCCAGAAAGCCTCGATCCCATGAACCCGACCGAAGCGTCCAACCCACCATCGCGGGTTTCGATGAGGCCGGTGAGTTGAGACATTCGAATAGCACGATTTAAGTGATCCTCCGATCCAGGCTGAAAATCTGCGACAAGCAAGTTTTCCCGAAGAGATTGATCGAAGATGAAGGGGTCCTGGGGGATGACACCCAGCAATCTTCGGAGCTGACCGTTATCGATTTTCTCAAGAGGGGAATCGTTGATCCAGATGGTTCCGCTGGTCGGGCTGATCAATCTTAGCAGCAGGTTGAAAATGGTCGTTTTCCCCGCGCCGCTCTGGCCGATGATCGCAGTCATCTTCCCGCCGGGGATTTCGAATGTCAGATCCTTTACGATGGTTCGACCACTGAGGACGAGTGAAACTTTCTCGAAACGGATCGACTCAATCTCATCCTTCAATGGACGTGTCGTGATGTCCAGTTCCGAGTCTGTCTGAGGGGCAGTTTCCTTTTCCAATAGGATTCTCACCTCGCGCATGCTCGGAGTCGCCATTGCTATCTCGGATGTGGCCATTGCCACAATTCCCAAGACCGGCAAAACCTGCTGCAGATACATCATGTAAGTGATCAGGATGCCAACATCACGACCGGAATCAAGTTTCCCAGCGCCAACCCAGTAGACAGTGAGTATCAGATAGGTGATCACCGTCTGAGGGATCAGATTACCAAACTGCCCCCACATACTTGTGCGAACCCCGTACTTTTTACTCTCAGTCAGGAGGTGGCCGAAACGGCTGGCGAAATGGTCGAATTTTCCCGATGCAATGATATCCCTAAACCCGCTGATCGATTCCACAAGGTTTGAAATGATCTTCTCACTCAAGCCCAGAAGTTGCTTTGCGTTTCTCTCCACACGGTTGTTGACCCATTTCATGATCGGCCAAACGACCAGGAACAAGACCAAGATGGAAAGGGTCAGGACCGGTTCAAGGTAGAGACAAGCAGCGGCACAAAGGATTCCCCTCGCTGCCTCATCGAAAATCTGAACGAACGTTTCGCTGAAGAGATCGCGGATACGGTGAACGTCACGGGTCAATCGTTGAACAAACTCTCCCGCTCCTCTATTGAGAACGGAGATCATCGATAATCGTTCGAGACGATGATAGATGTCTCTACGTATCGACCAAAGAAGTGACTCTCCAAAAGCGATCGAGAAATAATTCCTTGCAAGTGTAAAGATAGCCATGCATCCGACACTGGCCATTACCCATTTCAAGAATTGGAAGATCGGTTGCTTATCCGGAGTCGCCCCCTCCATCGCCGTCGCCAAGACTGTCGGTATCACCATGATGGGCATCCGAAACAAATGGACGAGAAAGGCGCAGACCAGGGTTCCCGCGATCAGTCCTTTGAGCGGCTTCGCGTACGGGAGAAAAAAGGCAACCTCTTGATATCGGCTCCTCCCGGAGGATTCTTCCTCTGTCAGCGATCCGCCCAATGGGACCGAGTCCGTAGGAGGAGTGGCAATATCCTCAGCCTGCGGCCCGGGTGTGGACCGTTTCCCCATGGGTAACGTTTCTTTGAATCGATTCTTTTGTGACATCGTTCTTAAGAGGGCGTTGATCAACCCTCGCTTGGATTCTCCGATTGTTTCAAACTGACCAGCAACCTCTTTAAGAAAGTTTCGACCGACTCGGGAACATCTGTAAACCGGAGGAGATAGCCTTCCCCCTCATCTTGAGGAACGGAGACAACCTTTGCGTACAGGTCGCCCTTTAGGGCATTGCCATCCGGTCCGACCAGGTGAATCTCCAAGTTGGTGTACGGTGTCAGTTCCTCAACAGTCGAAAGGATCGCTTCTTTTCCAGAGGCAAACAGAAAGTGACCACTCTTCTTCTCCGATTCCAGCGCTTTTCCATCAAGGGCCGAATACCGCACCGGTAGGGGGTCAGGCAACGGACAGAGGGAGGAGGGTTCGCCCTTGAGAGAGAAGCGAAAGCGGCCATTCATACCTGTCACTTCATAGAAGGTGATCGGATCG
>JAJDBZ010000220.1 GCA_029261095.1 Candidatus Omnitrophota bacterium
GATTGAGTGAGAGTGATGAATACAGAATTTCTCATACCGCGAGAGAAGGAGCACTACAGACACCCTTCCGGTGTCAAAAACGAAATCACTCCTCCAAATACTCAATCCGATAAAGCGAACACCGGCTCCATGTGTTCTGAACCGCCTCGCGATCCAGTCCGATTTCTTCCGGGAGTGAGAGACGGTGCAAGAGAGTGAGCCCGGTCTTCCAAGCGGGATCGAATGTGGGGGTCGGGTCATCCAGTCTTTCGAAGCGGAAGAGATGAGTCGCGTCGCGCTCACGATAAAAGACCGGGCTGTTGTGTTTGCGGAAAGATTCCAGTCCCCGATCATCCAGGAGACCGCTCTGATCGACAATGTAGAGATCGGTGGTCATCGCGATTCCTCCCAAGTCGAACGCCACAATCCTCGAGTTTTCCGGGAGGTTCTCCTCGGTCCACATCCCCATAGTCATATGCAGTTTCTGAATCCGCTCAACGCCGAGTTCCATCACCTCTCTCCACACTTTGAATGAGACAACTGTTGGTATCAGAAGGAGAAGGACCCATCCGAAGGTCATGCGTTTGGCGAGCGTTGTCCGTAGGGCGAAAGGATTTCGCCTGCCAAGGTTCAGACCCAATCGAAGCAACTCCTGTCCACCCAGCGTGACGAAATAAGTAGCGAGAAGATAATTCATTGCCTGATATCGCCCCGCGTGCGCACCAGTTGGGAGTACCGCGATGTAAAGTAAATTGTGGAGAAGCGTCCAGAGCGCGAGAAGGAAGATCGGCTGCATTCTTTTCCAGTAGGAGGGTTCGAAGAGACGAATCACGACGACCAGGAACCCGACAAAACTTACCGCCAGGAAGAGGAGAGAGAGTGGGTGGACCTCGACCCCGCCAAGTGGAATCTGCCCCGGCAAAAAGTTATCCATCCAGTACCAGTCATGGATGCGCTCGATCCAGGAGAGGATGAATCGGTGGAAATGAACACCGATGTCAGTCCAACGGATGTGGTCCGGGTCGAGACCAAAGAGAAAGCGTCGCCCCGCGAATGTGGCGGGGAAGGGATTGCCAAAGAGACGGTAGTTGTGAACCGCGACCGCTATCACCCCCGCACCGGTACCAAGGATGTAGGGTGATCTCAAAGCTCGTTGGAGGAGGAACTCCGAATCTTTCCGATTTCGGTTTTGTATGAACTGTGTCATGAGAAGAGTCCCACCTAGCAGGAACCCTTCAAGACGAATCAGGATCAGAAAAAAACTGAGCAAGGCGGCTTTCCAGTGATGGCCACGCTGGAAGAAGTAGACGGCGCACACCCCAGTCGAAACGAAGAGAGTCGTCTCCATCCCTGAAAACGTATGGAACAGCCACATCCCATGACCTAATGAGAAGAAGGTGAGGAGATATCCCATCCTCCATCGAAACTTGTTCGGTCCCTCGATTCCCGCGGAGTAGATCCGAGGGAGGCACAGGGCGAGCGGGAGGAATGAGAGGACAAGAGCGAGAAGCCGGGCGCCCCACACTTCAAAGTTGAATGGATATCCCCTCGATTCTGGAACCCAGGAGAGAAGCCAGGTCCAGAGGAGGCTCGTGACCCCCGCGCAGGGTTCGCCGGGGTTGTAGGACCATTCGCCAAGATCCCGCAAGTTGCGAGCGAACACAGCGAAAATCCAAGCATCGTCGAGGGGAAACCCCAAAGAGGTCCCAAGAAGGAATCCCGTCACGACCACCGTCAGTCCCGCATAGAGAATGATCTTCAAACTTATTGTGGACACTAACTTCAATTATCGGCTTATCCGGTCCCGTCTTGGGGGGAATCCCACCATGTCGATCTAAGCCTATATCAATTAAGCATGAACCATAATTTTGGACAGTGTGATCAATTTTTAACAAAAACCTCTTTGTATCCTAGCAGGTGAGGTGCAACGTTTTTGAATAAAGCTGGGAATTTTGGATCTTTTTGAAGGAAGGCACAGACATTGCGTTCCAATAAAGGATGCAACACCCAAACCAAAGGAGAATCAAAATCATGAGCAAAGGGTATCTCATCGACATGGATGGGGTCGTCTACAAGAGCACGGAAGTCATTCACGGCGCGATCGAGTTTATCGATCGTCTTCACGAAGAGGGCATTCCATTTCTCTTCCTGACCAACAACAGCCAGCGGACGCGGTTGGATATTCTCACAAAAATCCGCAGGATGGGATTCAATGTGGAGGAGAAAAATATTTTTACCTGCGCCATGGCGACCGCTCGATATTTATCCCGTCAAAAACCTGGAGGGACAGCCTATGTCATCGGCGAAGGAGGCTTGTTGAATGCATTGAATTCCAATGGTTATTCGATTGTGGACCATGATCCGGATTATGTGGTCATCGGAGAGGGTCGTTCGATCACATTCGAGATGGTCGAAGCGGCGGTCCAGATGGTGCTGGGGGGAGCCAAACTGGTCGCGACGAATCCGGACCCCAACTGTCCCACGAAAGATGGGATTCGTCCGGGTTGCGGCGCGATCGCGGCGATGATCGAGACTGCGACGGGGATCGAGTCTTTCAGTGTCGGCAAACCGAGCCCGGTGATGATGCGTCAGGCGCGAAAAGAGCTCGGTACTGCCACCGCTGATACGACCATCATCGGGGACACGATGGAGACGGACATCCTAGGGGGAGTTCAAATGGGGTATCAAACGATCCTTGTCCTTTCCGGAGGAACCCGAAGGGAGGACCTCACACGGTTCGCCTATTCTCCGGATTTGGTGGTCGATTCGATTGCCGAACTCGCCTTTGCGAACCATCTCCCCAAGGCGGCCTAACTTCGAAGTTTTATCCAGTTTCATGGGCGATTTGAGCAATTCTTGAATCTAACCCCAAGATGGGGGATACTCCTCTCTTTGTGTCATTCAGATTTCCGGGAGAGGAACCCCCATCTAAGATGAAAGCCATTATTCCAGTCGCCGGTGAAGGAACGCGTTTGCGCCCCCACACCCACACCATGCCGAAAGTCATGGTCCAGGTGGCTGGCAAACCGATCCTCGGACATATCATTGAACAGTTGATGGAAGATGGCATCGATGAAATTGCTTTGATTGTCGGGTATCGCGGCGATCAAATTACTCAGTATGTGACTGAAACTTTCAATCTTGATATCCATGTCATTCCACAAGAGGAGCGGCTAGGGCTCGGTCATGCCATTTATTTGGCGAAAGACCACATGGATGAAAGCCCAAGTTTGATCGTTCTGGGCGATACTATATTCGACTGTTCCTTTAAGGGAGTTTTCGAGCGAGGAAAGACCTCGATCGGTGTCAGGGAGGTCGAAGACCCGCGCCGGTTCGGTGTCGTCAAATTGAAGGGCGAGTGGATCGAAGGGTTTGTGGAAAAGCCGGATAACCCCCCGAGCAATCTTGCGATTGTCGGACTCTATTATATCCAGAATTCGAAAAAACTCGCCGATGCATTAGAAAAACTAATCGTCGAACAAGACAAGAAAACTAAAGGCGAGTACCAACTCACTGACGCTCTTCAGATCATGCTCGAGGAAGGTGAGGAGATGACCACCTTTCCGGTCTCGAATTGGTTCGACTGTGGGAAACCCGAGACGGTGCTTGCGACGAATCGGTCTTTGCTCCAGAAGAAGTCGAAGACAGTGGTCGCTCCAGGTTGCATCATCCGCGAGCCGGTCTACATCGCGGAGAATGTCCAACTCATCGATTCAATCATCGGGCCGAATGCTTCAATCGCCGAGGGGAGTGTTGTCGAACAATCGATTGTGCAGGATTCCATTGTCAATCGAAACTCGACCATCCGGTCCACCATGTTGAGGAACTCACTTCTTGGTGAGAACAGTTTGGTCGAAGGAACCTTTCAGAGTCTCAACCTGGGAGATTCGGCCCAAATACTATTCGGAAAAGATATCTCGGATCTCTGAGACTTTTTTATAGATCAGAAACACAGAAGGAGAAGATATGAGTGAAAGGAACTTATTCACCTCGGAATCGGTGAGTGAGGGGCACCCCGACAAGGTCGCGGATCTAATTTCCGACTCTGTTCTGGATGCTCTATTCGAACAAGATCCGATGTCGCGTGTCGCCTGCGAAACCTTGGTGACCACCGGAATGACCTTGATCGCGGGTGAAATCACAACCGAAGCGTTCGTCGATTTCAGGAACGTGGTTCGGGAAGCGATCAAGTTCATTGGTTACGATGACGCTTCCATGGGATTCGATTGGGAGACTTGTGCGGTACTGGTCTCGATCGATGAACAATCCCCGGACATCGCGCAAGGTGTCGATGAATCTTCGGATCACGCTCAGGGAGCCGGCGATCAGGGTATGATGTTTGGTTATGCCTGCCGCGAAACCCCAGTGCTCATGCCGATGCCGATTCACCTCGCCCATCGGTTGACCGAAAAGATGCGAGATGTACGCAAGAGCAAAGAGATCGATTACTTGCGCCCCGACAGCAAGTCGCAGGTCACTGTCGAGTATGATGGAGATACCCCGACGCGTGTCGATGCTGTGGTGATTTCGACTCAAACCAAGGATGTTCCCATCGATCAGATTCGTGACGATGTTCTGGAAAAGATCATCAAACCGGTCATTCCAGCGGAGTATCTCGATGACGAGACCAAATACCACATCAACCCCACCGGAAAGTTTGTGGTTGGGGGACCCATGGGCGATGCGGGTCTAACGGGCCGTAAGATTATCGTAGACACTTATGGAGGGATGGGCCGCCATGGCGGTGGAGCTTTCTCAGGAAAAGACCCGACAAAGGTTGACCGTTCAGCCGCCTACGCGACTCGGTATGTCGCGAAAAACGTTGTCGCCGCGGGACTCGCCGACCGTTGCGAAGTGCAAGTCGCCTACGCGATCGGAGTCCCCGAACCCGTATCGTTACGGGTCGAAACTTTTGGCACCGGGAAGGTTCCCGACGCCGAAATTTCCCAGCGTATCCGCAAGGCGATTGATCTCAGTCCCAAGGCGATCATCGAGCGTCTGCAGCTTCGCCGGCCGATCTTCCGGAAGACCACCAACTATGGTCATTTCGGGCGCGAGATTCCCGAACTCACCTGGGAGGCCACCGACTTGGCTAAAGACCTCGCCAGCTAAACCTACACCCTAAGAAACAACTGAAGCCCCGAGGAAATTTACTTCCTCGGGGCTTCGTTCGTTTTAAGCGTAAATGAATTGGACACGTCGACCGAATGGTCAAATTCTGTCGGCGATAATGTGGTTGACTCTCCGGTTTAGACCCCATGCACAGGCGACCAGAAATGCGGTTACCAACAGTGCGAGAAGAAGGTAATCCTGAAGTTCTCCGCCGGAGGGATTCAGCAACTCCGGTGGTTTCAGATAAGCCGACATCAGAATTCTCTGGCGGAGCAACACAATAGATGCGATGGGGTTGGCCATATACAAGAAATCCAAGTATTTGTTGTCGAGTACGCTGAGCGGTAGGGTTGCCGGGTAAATGATAGGCGATCCATAGAACCAGACCATAAGTCCCAACTCGAGGAACTGGGTGGTGTCGCGCACAATGACCTGGGCCCAAGCCAGTAGCGCGACCAACGCGCCCACTAGCACTAATTCCATGAGGCTTAGAGGAATCAGGAGGAGTATCTGGATTTCCCAATGGTGATATCCAATGAACCCCAAGAAAAGGACTAGCGCGGCTTGGGCGACCAAGTAATGGATAAAGTGGCTGATGGCATAGGCGATGGGTAGGACCGGACGGTAGAAGGCAGCCTTCGTGATGAGGTGTTGGTGGTTCAAGTAAGCATGAACTCCTTCATTGAGGCCTCCGGAGAAATAGGTCCAGGTGATGATTCCGATACTCAAGAAGACTCCGAAACTCACAGCACCCTCATAATCTGTCAGAGTTCCGCGAATCCCCGGAAACATCTGAAAGACGGAATAGAATAGAGCAATGAGGATGGCCGGCTTGACCAAAGACCAGAGGAACCCGAAGACCGTGGACCGATAGCGGATCCTCAAGTCCCGGAGGACGAGCTGGCGGAGCAATGAAAAAGTCGGACTGACTACAGTGGCCATGAGGAGAGTCTAATTCAACTCAACCGAAATTGAGCACCCCTCCGGCGAGAGGGTACTTTGCGCCGGACTGTCACCTCTTGCTAAATCACGGGAATCCTGCTTGAACCATTTCCATGCCCTTTGTATGCCACAGCACGATCGATTACGATGGGTCTTCTGAACTAAGGAGTATACAACCATGGCCAGATTTTCATTCATCCTCTTTTTACTTACGTTCGCTCTTGTACCCCGAGGTTTCGCCGGACACGACTCTGTTTCTCCAGGGTTTGAGGGTAGCGAGGAAGATGTCGTCCAGATTTTGCTTTTGGGGGATAGTACGGTCTCCGGATCGGTTCCCCATTCTATGGAGCCGGAGGCGGACCAGCTCGAGGATGTTGTCCGGAAACTTCTCGACGCTGAGGCAGATTTCCCGCCAATAAGGGTGATCAACGAGGGACGAGGCGGCGAGTTTGTCCGCGGGCTGCTCGACAACCGGTATGAAGAAATCCACGAGAACAATTCCAAAGCTGATATCATCACCATCCGCTATGGTCTTAACGACTATCGAAAGCGAGACGGTTTTCATGAGAACTTTGCTCCCGACATCGTCGAACTGGTCGAACGGTTGCGTCAGGATTATCCGGGCGCCCTCATTTATTTGGAGACCGTGATCGTTTATTTCGATGAGGCGAAAAGTCTCGAGGTCAACACTCTTGTTCGAAAGGCCGCCGAGGAAGCGGGAGTGCCGTTGATCGACATGTATGCCCGGACAGAGGCGGAGATTGCTGCAGGAAATACAGGGTTGACTTACCACCGAGTCAAGTTGGAAAACATACCCGAAAAGTTTCATGCCCTTTTGCCCGAGCCATGGAGAGAGGGGGAAATCTGTGTGTTGGACAACCGTCTCGACGCTCACTTACGCGATGTCCCAGGTTGGTTCAGCGACAAACATCCTAATCTCGCGGGGTATCATGTCATCGGCGATGAACTGGCCAAGCAATTGGCGCCGGTTATTCGAGAGAGGTTTTCGAAGGAGTAGGCGCTTTACCTTTCTTCCGCGGCCTCCAATATGTGGAGGAGGTCTGCTGAGTCGATTCGATTCGGAATGGAAGGCCCGGTCACGAAATCGAAGATCTTGTTGTCGACGTTCACATCCTCATACCACTCTGTCGGGAAGAAGAGGAGATCCTCACCGCTTTCCATTCCGTCTCCATTGAAGTCGAGAATGCAATTCTCATACGCTCCCATATCCACTCCCGTGCCTCTTGGGCGGTGACCGCCCGTGATGTCGACGGCCGGTGCACCCTCCGAAGTTCCCGAATCGACTGAGGGGGAATTGCAGGGGAGCCGGTAATCGGCGGAAGTCCCATCCCATGGCTGGAAGAAGAGAGGATCTTCGGAGATATTGCCGGGACCGGGATAGATCTGATCGTCAGTATTGGAATGGGAGACCACCAGATTATTGCTGTTGAGGTTTGCGCCACCATTCCATACGATGGTGTTGACCATCCTGAGGAAACTCTCCCCAGGCGTCCAAATCAGCGGAGTATCGTCGGCGGGACGGTGGTTTCCTTCGATCGTGCAATTGAAAAAAAAGAGTCCGTTCTCTCTAAACGCGCTATTCGCCGAAGCTGATATCAACGGCCAGTTCCACATCGTGTTGCCGGCGATGACAGTATTGAGGAGAAAGATCCTCCCACCACTCCCACAACGTATCGCTCCGTAATTGAATATCGTTGGGTCGGGGTCGATTGAGTTTCCTACGATCTGACACCGCGAAACCACCGCGTCCCCATGGACACAAAACAGAGCGGCGTTCGTATCAGCTGATGAGTTGTGGTTGATTAGGCAATCTTCGAACAGGATGCTGGCGGTCGCGTAAATCCCAGCCGATCCACCCCGTCTCTTTCGGCTGTTACCAACAATTTCGCATCTCTTGAAACAAGCTTCCCGACCAACATGAATCCCTGATGCGATGGGATCGGGATATCCTGTGCTGAGCTCTTCGATACGGAAGCCATTACCTCGAATGATCGTATCGGTCGCCGCGGATGGCGCTTCAAGAGTGAGTGGGTCGTCGGTCATATTCAAACCGGCGTAGCCATTGTCCGCTATTTCAGTGTCCTCAATCCAGAAGTGGTTCGCTTTTACACCCGTTCGGCTATTATTTCCAATCATTGAATTCTTTACATAGAGGTACTCGGCCTCCAATCCATCCTGGTGGTTACCAGTGATCTTGCAGTTCTCCACAACGAGTGTTCCACTTTCCACAAGGGCGCCGCCGATTCCGACGTTGTTGGAAATAACACTATCCGTCATGCGAGTTGTTCCCCCGAGTGCAAAGAATGCAAATGTTGGATTTGGGGACTGGCTTCCAGAGTTCTCGGAAAGGTTCAAATTTCGGATTTCCGCGTTGTAGTTTTCGAGATGAACGATGGCAAACGAGGCGAACGCCTCGGTCAGAGTGCAATCTTCAATAAGGAGAGAACCCTCAGGACCCACCTGGTTTCGAAGAAAGACAATGCTGTTGTTGATTCCTTTTTCCTGCCTCAGAGTTGTATTCCTAAACGTGATCTCCGGGCACAACTCCGCGAAGATCGCCGCTCCCAAAACACTATTCTGAGCATCCGCATGGATCTCACAATCGGTTAGACTCAATTTCGATCTGGTACAAATTATCCCCCCGCTTCTCCCACTGGATATATTCATCTCCAGGCTACAACCCTCCAGAGAAAGATGGGAATCGCTGACCTGAAAAACCTCACCTCCAAGGGTCTTGGTATTGTTTTGAATTCTTGAATGGAGGACCTCCACAGTACTTGATTGTATTTGGATACCTGTCCGACTACCCGTATGTATCTCCAGTCCATCTAGAGTTGCACCTTCGATGGCGGAGAACAAAAAGACGGACTGAATGGAAGTCACCTGGATCACTGGACGGGTCTGTTCGCTGGCGGCGCGAATGGTGATCGTGGCCTTGGGGGTCAAAGGAAATGTCTCGCCTCGGGTTGAATCGTAAACGCCGGGTGAAACGAGAAGGACATCGCCGTTGGTGGCGTCCAGAATGGCGGAGGAGAGGGTATCATACTGAAGACCCTCTCCCACCGAAATTGTCGCCGTATGTCCTGGATGATCGACGACCATAAGAAGAAGTACGCCCAAGCAACCTGTCCAAAGAGCCCATTTCATTAGGGTTTTCCTCACATTTCTGTCCAGAATTAGAGCACAAGGCGGAGGTCGTAGGTGTGGTGAGACAATAAATAATATTCACATAATTGTCAATATGTCATCATTAAGAATTGCCGTAAAAAAGTTGTTCTTTAAAACTAGCGTCTTAAGTCCTTGGTATCAAGTAGTTTACCACTAGGTTCATTCGATCCAACCCAGTGAACGAAGGAACTGGTCAACCCTCGCGGTCGCGGCTTGATAATTCTCCGGCCTGCTCGCGTTGAAGAAACCATGTCCCTTTCCTTCGAAGGCCGCCAACTCGCAACGGTGCCCGAGATTCACGGCCTTCTGGGTGAACTCTTCCGGGTCGGAAATGGGAACGGTCTCATCGGCGGTTCCATGCAGGATGAGAGTAGGGGGGAGGAAGTCTTCCAATTGGTGGTGGGGAGAGGCGAGAAGGTGGTTCTCCCCAAGGTCGAATCTCTGACTGAGCGGTTCGAAGTTCATTCGGGGATTAAAGAGGATCAGAGCATCGGGTGTGGCCGATACAGTCAAATCTTCTGTCTTCTCGTCGAACTCCGATACAAGGGCGGTGCAGGCCGCCAAGTGCCCCCCCGCCGACCCACCACTTGAGGCGATCCGGTCCGGGTCGATTCCTAATTCTTTGGCATGACCTCGAACCCATCGGACTGCGGACCTTGCATCGGAGATGCACTCAATGGGAGTGACCTCGTGTCGTGACGACACTCGATAATCGACTGTCACGCCGACCATCCCTAGTGACGCGTAATGCTCGGCGAATGGAGTGAATTGCTTCATATCGCCTCTTCTCCACCCTCCACCAAAGAAGAAGACGATTGCTGGGCGTGGGCCCGAAAAATCGGCCGCATCGGGGGAGTATACCTTCAAGGTTAATGTGACTCCTCCGATTTCTTTGTAGACCGAAGCTATTTTGTCGAGGGAGTCTGGTTCCGCATGGCTCGGTTCCGAGGCTAGAACCAAAAGTGTGACGGAAAAGATGATGCCAGTTGATCTAAAGAAGTTCATGATTCGTCTCCTGATCGCGCGAAGCGAGGACCCAAAAGGAATTGATAAACACCCCCACCGATCAGTCCTCCTACGATGGGTGAGAGGATATAGACCGTAAAGAATCCCCCTCTGGGCCCGGGTATGGCGATTTCTCCCCAACCTGCAAAATAGGCAAAGAGGCGCGGCCCGAAGTCCCGAGCGGGATTAATTCCCGCCTGAGTGATCGGCGCGGTGACTGAAATGATCACCGCGACGGTTAATCCGATGAACACCGCTGCCAGATAATTCCCGGGCCCACCCGTATTGCGTGGATCGGTAAGCGCAAAGACGAAGAAGACAAGAAGTAGAGTCCCCACCCCTTCGGCAAGCATCGCTTGAAATGGGGTGACAGATTCAACAGGCCATCCAAGGGAGTCTGCCACTGCGGGATTAGGGAAATACTCGCCATAAACCATCGCGGAAAACTCACTACCCGCCTCGCCCCGAGTCAAGCCTTTTGTGGTTTCGAAGGACAGAAGGACATTTGAAAAAATCCCATAGAGAACTGCCGCCGCGAGGAAAGCTCCTACCAATTGTGAAAGGATATAAAGCGGTACTTTCTTGGCGGGAAACTGTCGGAAAACAGAGACTGCAACAGTCACTGCCGGGTTAATATGCGCCCCCGATATGGCTCCGACAGCGTAGATGGCCAGTGCCACTGCGAGGCCCCACACGATCGCAACCTGCCAGATACCGGATTGAGCTCCTGTTAGAACCGCAGCATGGACAGCTCCGATCCCAAAAAAAACCAGGACAAATGTACCTAAAAATTCGGCAATACATTCCGACAAGATCGTGATCCGTTTCGGCGTATCGTTCATTTCCATTCCTCCATTCAACGCAATTTACCACCCACAATGATGAAACAGTGAATCCATCAGTCATCTCTGTCAATCAGAAATTTCTGTTTTGGTTCGAGGGTCGGAGACATCGGAAAGTACTGTAGGTTCTAAATTTTGGGCAATTTGAAAAATTTGTTCTTGCTTTTTAGACAGATCCCGGGGATTCTATAATCAAGCATATCGGATCGATCTCCTATTTTCCTAAGAAAGGGAAAGCTTACAGATGCACAGAAAGAGCGGATTCACCTTAATCGAACTACTAATAGTCATTGCCATTATCCTTATTCTAATTGCTATCGCGCTTCCGAATTTTCTCGAGGCTCAGATGCGGGCCAAGGTGACCGCCTCCCAGGGAGAATTACGATCGCTCGGGATTGCCATCGAGTCTTTCCGAATCGATTACAACGAAATGTTGGTCGATTTTTGGGACGAGGGAGATACCGATGCGATACAAAGGTTGCGGCGTTGGAATTTTTGTTCGCCATTCAATTTGGCGGATGAAGTTCGAAACCAAAGATGTATCTTGGCGAACCTGACGAGTCCTGTCTCATATATCACCAGTATCCCTGACGATCCCTTTGGCGGGGATGTGACTGAAACCAGCGACCGTCTAGTGGCGGCTCTCGATGGGACTTATTTCTATGGAGACAACGAAGCGGATATTCCTGGTGATGACCATGGGATCGGCGCGCTCAAAAACCCGCAGGCTTGGTTCTTCAACTTAAGGGCCTTGGGAGAGGATGAATGGGTTCTCCTCGGCCGGGGACCCGATTCAAGAGTTGAGGAACTTGATGGGGGTGATCGATTTCGCGGGCTTCCCTATAGCCCGACCAATGGCACTCGAAGTCGCGGAGACATTTCTTCCAGAGGGTAAGAGCCAGAGCCGCATTTCAACTGCGGCCCAGACCTCAGATCCTCAAGGATTCAGGTATGGAATCACAGTCCAAATTCATTCGATCCGCGAGACTTACCTCGGGGTTCAGCCTTCCGATTTCTTGAGACGTTCCAAAAGCGTTTTTACTTCTTCCACGCTCTTTGTCGATTCCGGGTTCAATTCAAGGTAGCGCTCGAAGTGGCGAATCGCATCCTTATTCTTACCGATCTCCTTCTGGAAATGTCCCATTTGGAAATGGAACTTAGTATTATCCGGTTCGATTTCCAGTCCCTTGTAAAGCGAATGAATCGCGTTCTCCAGCTCACCGATGTTATGGAAAGCAAAGGCTAGACGGTTCCAGTTTTCCGCCGAATTGACATCCGCCTGAACTTCAGCCCATCTACGCAGGACTGTCGGATCCTTGAGAGCTTCTTTACTCGGTGTGATTTCCGGTGGGATGCCCTCATTCACATGGATGACCGGCATCTCAGTGACTTTCTTGCTCTGAATGAATCGATAAATTCCGAAGAGAACCAGGAGGACCACTAGGGCGATACCGCCGTACAGACCGTAGGTCTTTAAACGAATCCACAAAATAGCGGATTTAAGTTCTTCCAGTTGGGTCGTCAATAAATCCTTGTTCTCGACTGCGGGATTGGATTGGAGAAAGTTTTCGATTCCAGTACGAGCAGACAAGAGCTGTTGTATGTTTTGAGGGTCGGTGCTCAATGCAGTTCCAGCCGTGGCGGCCAATTTCCAATGATTCACAAGCACCGCTGGAACGATCTCTAGATCAGCTTCTCCCGCCGCATTTTGGACCTCTGCCCAACGCTTCCCAATAATCATTGAATCCACGTTTTGTTTGTACGATTTGAGTTGGTTCTCTCGGATTTGCACGTTTCCGAGTACTTTGACCGATTGCACCTCGCCCGGGTCGCTCTCATTTCCACTCCGATCCGTAGCTGTGACAAAATAGTAGTAATTGACCGTATCTTCTTCACGTCCAGGGATATCGCGAGTTCGAGTATTGGGTCCTGAGTATACGTTTTTCACGTTGTTGCGATCGAAGATGCCTGTCTGCGAGCGATAAACCTGGTAGACCACTCCTGGTTCTTGAACGGTTTCCCACCTGAGGTCGACATTGGACCCGTCGCCTTGAGCGGTGGCTTTAATCCCAGCGGGAGCATTCGGTGCAATCGTATCCACTTCGATGATTTCTTCCGCGGGTGTCGGGTCGACATTTCCAGCAGAATCTCTGGCCTGGAGGTAAAGAACATGTTCGCCATGCGAAACACCTTTCAGCAGATCCCCCGCTAATATTTGTGTTTCGATTGTCCAACTCGACCATTCCCCATCTTCATCGATTTTCCAACGGAATGTCAGATCGCTCAAATTGCTGTTGGAGTCTTTACCCTGAAACCGGTAGGTTCTACCCGCCGCGTTTGTTTCGTCCACCCAAAGATGAGTGTTGGGTGGAGTGTTAAAATCGAAGTCGATTGAGGTGGGTTCTGCCTGGGTATTGCCGGCTTCATCCCGTGTTTCTACCTCTATCTTGTGAGTGCCATCAAGGAGTCCCGTCAGGGTTGTCATTTCACCAATCGAAACCCAACTACTTTGGATACCGCCATCGATTTTGTAGCGATATTCCAAATCGGAACCCGCAGTCCGGTTATCCCGGCCTGTGACCTGGAACTCTACTTTATACGTGGGAATATCCGGCCAAGCCGCCTGAAGGGTCTCCCAATTCCGAGGGATTTCTTCCAAAACACTGGTCGGGGGTTCGCTATCCACTTCGAATCGGACGTCCACAGGTTGTGCCGACAGATTCTCGAACACATCCTTGGCCCTTAGAAAGAATGCATGTTCTCCATCTTCCAATCCTTCCACAGTCGCCTCGTTCTCGCTTGTCCAGTCACCCCACTCTCCATCGTCAACCTTTAGAGAATAGAGGATAGGATCTTCCTCGCCCGCGTTGTGCTCCCCCTCCCATCTTGCGGTGACTGTCCCGGTGTTCAACAGCGAACCTGTCGATGGTTCCATGAATTTTGGTTCTGGCGGTACTTGAACTCGAAAGGATCGAACCGTCGTCGGTACCTGTCGGTTCTGGGCCTCATCGATCGCAGTGATCGAAATTCTGTGACTCCCGTTTTTGAGATCCTCGAACTGATAACTTGTGGCATCGAGGATCACTGGGTCGGTTTCATCCAGCTGAACATCGAATCTGAGAAAACTGGGGAGAGTGTAGTTATCCTCACCCTGCCAAACGACTTTGAGTGCTTTTGACTGGAGTTCGGAAGGGATGGTGCTAATCAAATTAGTTTTCGGAAGTTCATCGTCTGTTCGGTTAAACAGGAGTTGACGATCGATGGTGGTATGAACTCGATAAAGAATCCCTCGGTCTTCCATGAGGCCCCCTCCTCGACGCTGTGGGGGTGCTGTGATTTGACGGATTCTCCATGTGGTCCCATCGGAACCGCCAGGTTCCAAGATATTGTCTTCGAATGCATTTTTTCGGAAGTAGAGGGAGGGCCAT
>JAJDBZ010000023.1 GCA_029261095.1 Candidatus Omnitrophota bacterium
CCCCTTGGTCCGGGACGCGACCGGGGAGAAAGGTGTGGTTTCTCCAGAAGTTTTAGGACAGATTCTGTTGGTTCAAGGCGCCACACACACTGAGGGTGGGGAAGCGAATGCGACGGATACGCTGAGATTTCTGTTGGACACGTTCATCGACCAACGGTTCTCAGAGAAAGGAGACACTCTTCTGATCAAGACCCGCGCCACAAGGTCGGAAATCATGGATGCAGTGTCCAAGTCTCACCCGAGCCCGTACTATGTCTTGCACCTACTGGGTAAAGCCACGATGGAATCGGACGAACCGAGATTCTGGTTGTCTCCTGACCTCGTTTCTAGTGGATCTAGTTCTGTGAATGAACTTTTGCTTTCTCCAAATGATCTCGTAGAGATGGTCAATCAGATCAAATTGTTTGCCACCCCGATCGTGATCATCGACTCCCCGCATGCCGCAGCTTTCCGTGATCGTGTCGCCAAGCAAGTCGGAGAGGCGTTCATCTTCACAGTTGAAAGCAGAGTCACCCCAGAAGCCTACAATTTCACAGTCCCGACTTTTTCCGGGACATTCGCCGAAATGATCCGCCAAGGATCTGGACTTGGTGAGGCCTACACGAGGGCAGATAACCAATATTTTGGGGAGTTCCCTGGAAGAGACAACGATCGTAGTGCCTCGCAGATCGGGATTCTGGACACCGAGTTATCCACCCTGAGGTTAGGAAGCGCTTTCACCCCTCCTCGAGAATTGATAGAGGAAGCGGTCCCTCCGACTATCCTCAACATAACCACCATCCCCTTTATCAAAGACGCTTCTAGGAGCATTCCCCTATCCGTTCAGACCGTCGACCGTCCATTCCTTTCTCCTGTAAAAGTGCAGGTAGAGGTTCGCTATCCAGATGGAACCCAGGAAACGATAGATCTTGAGAATGACTCCAATAATGACGGGACAGGAGGACAAATCCACACGACCGAGATCAATGCAAAGGGGCGCGGGCGAGTGTTACTTAAGGTGACGGCCACGGACGACAAGAACAACACATCGAACGATGACCTATCGGTTGTTCTGTTGAGTCAGGAAGAATATCTGATGGGCCCAGACTGGTTGCTCCACCAATTAGAAAGATTGAATCCAAATTTGGCGGTTCCTAACGGAATAAACGCGATCTCGGATCCGGATCTCATGGACGAGGTCACTTCCACTATATTGGGGGAAATCAACAACTGGTTGGTCCCTATTGACGAGCCATGAACCGTTCCCCACTTCTCATCGTCTTCTTGATAACCCTCGCATCGCTCCCAACGGAGGGGCAGGTCTATTCTACCGACAATCCAACTCGTGTTCGTAAGCGGAGCCCCGTCGAGAGCGATATCTTTCTGGCAAACTGGTGGGACTACTACAACCGCGCCATCCGTCGGGTTAACGAGGGTAATTATTCCGGGGCGGAGGCGGACCTTCGTGAAGCGATCAAATTTCGATCCGAAGACTCACCACATGCCCGAACCTTTGGGGTGCGCTTCCAGGAGTACTACCCTCACTGCGAACTTGGTTTGATCATGTTTGATTCTGGTCGGTATCGCGAGGCCATCCAGGAATTTAAACAATCAATGAAGACTGCCCCGTTGGACGAGTCGAAGTTTTTCTTACACGAATCATACCGTCCTCTGGCTCTTGACGGTGAAATCGATTCGGCCCCTCCGCAGATACTGATCTCTGAACCGGTTCAAGAGATGATCACCGGTCAGACTTCGATACGGATCAAGGGAACCGTGCGAGACGATGTCTATGTCGACCGACTTTCAGTTGGCGGTGAACCCTATTTGATCGATCCCCTCCAAAGCCAGGTCGATTTTGAGGTGGAGGTTCCCCTGAAATCGGGTTTTAATCGGATCTCTGTGGTTGCCACTGATCTCGCAGACCGATCCACAGATCTTGAGTTCCGAATTACCGCCGACCATTTCGGGCCGGCGATCTCGCTTAAGAAGATCGAACTCACTTCGAACAAACAACAAGCCCGGCTAGTCGCGGAGATCTACGACACGAATCAGATCAGCGCTCTTCGAATCAATGGGAATCCCTTTGCCGTTCCATCCGGCCAAACAAGAGTTTCTGTCGATCAGGTAGTCACGTTAGACACCAAAAACGGAAATGTCGGGATAGAAGCCTTGGATGGATTTGAAAACAATACGCTGGCTTTATTGGATCCACGCATGAAAACCTCGGCGGGGCCCAAAGTCGATCGTGGTTTTCAAATGGCTTCTCTCGCATTACGACCGGGTCACTTTCCAGTGTCAGCTATTTCGAGACCCTACATCAAACTTAAAGGCTACAAACAAGGCCAGACTATCTATCAAAACGAGGTCATGGTGGATTTTGAGGTCTTTGACAAGGTAGGGGTGGAGGAAGTTTTCTGTAACTCTGATTTCCCTAGTTTTCCGACCGGCACCCTCATCTTCCAAAGCTACCGTTGGTCGGATATTGAATCCGGAACAAACACTTTGAAGATCCTAGCCAAAAACGTTGATGGAGTAACGTCTGAAGCAGCATTAACAATCAATTGTAAGCTTATCGAGTACGACTTTGTCGACAAACTCTCGGTTGTTATTCCTCCAATTGATCAATGGACGAAACCCGAAAGCTGCTCGGACGATCTCTTAATGGACCTCTACACCTCGTTCAGCGTTGCAATAGGTGAAAGGAATCGATTCAATCAACTTCAGGGGGCGGAGACGAAATTTATTGAATCCTCACTCATGGAGAAGAAACTGGCTGTTTCCCCAATGGTTGCACCAAATGAAAGACAGAAGATCGCTTCATTCAGGGTTCCCGATTACTTGCTTGAGTTTGAGGTCAATGCCTATCAGAAAGGAACCATGCGGATCGTACTTCGGGCCCGACCACTCTCCGAATTCGGATCGATAGCGGGCAAACCAGGGAGTGAATTTCGGGTTGGCCCGGTCGATGTCACAATTCAGGTTCGACCTACAACCATTGAAATTGAGTCTCGCGTCGAAGAACGAGGATATGACCTAGCTCTCCGGCTCGAAAGCGAGTTTCCGAAAGTTGATGGGGAAATCCTAGGAGTGGCTGGGACATCTGTCATTGGAAGTTTGACGACTCGGTCCGGAGTGCGAAGTGGGCGTGAGGTTGTTGCTTTCAATGAACGCGCGCCGGAGCGCTTTGGGGATCAGCGTATCCTAAATAGAGGAGAGCCCATCCCTTTGGGTACACTCAACATTACGCGATTATTCCAAGATAGATGCTTTCTGAAGCCGGTTTCCGCAAACATAAACGATTTACGAGAAAAACTCTTAATACTGACCCGATAATACTAGAAAAATGATTCTGCCAATAGCTACTCGAAATGTGTGTGGTGGATCCAGTTTATGGGTCGTGCATGCTCTGACTCGCTCGCTTCTAATTATCGTGATTACCTTTGAGGTATGCTGGTCTCAAAGCGGTCAGCTCGATGCCGAGTTCGCTGGAGCAGGTGCCAGACCATTATCAATGGGGGGCGCCTTTATCGGTTTGGCCGATGATTCTACCGCCGCGGAGTTTAATCCAGCGGGAATTCGCATTCTACCGCGTCCCGAAATTGCCTGGCAGGCGACTCGCAAATTTGACAAGCGAGAGGAATTCCTCTTAAAAACTTCTTCCTTGGATCCAGTGTTCACAACCGACCGCAACCAGTGGACCACTCCTTCATTTATCAGTTATGTTCACCCAGGGGAGAAATACACTTGGGCCATTTCTCAAATTACCACCATCGATTTTGTGCACCGTTTTGATGATCCCAAACCCGATTTCCTCGGACGGACTTTCTTCAACAAAACCGAAGCCACCAACAATTCATTCGGATTAACATTTGCCACTGATTTAAAACCCCGTCTTCATTTTGGAGTTACCTTAAGGATGAACCGTTTCGAATTTAGGAACGATACTTCTGATTTCTCATCTACCGGCGAACTCACCGACTGGTCACCCAACATCAACACTGGAATTCTTTGGCGAGCGACGAAAAACTGGTCTATTGGCGCGGTCTACAAGTCAAGCCAGGAAGTTAAAGGAGAGATTCGAAACGGTCGGGTCAATACAAAACTTCCGGAAACGTTCGGGGTGGGGGTCGCATTTCATCCAAATGACGAGATACGGATTGTGGCCGATGTCGATTACATAAACTGGTCTTCCTTCGATGGAGATACGGGCGACCTTTTCCGGCGCAATGATGTGACAAGATACCACCTAGGAGGTGAGTACCTCTTGTCGGTCAACGATGATCGGGCGATATTCATTCGTAGTGGATATATGAGGGAGGATTCGAATTCCTCCTACTACTACGGTTCTTCGGATTTTCGTCGACAAGCGTTCCCACAAAAAGATGATTTGGACCACCTTACAGCAGGTTTTGGGATTGCTCGAGAAAAGTATCAAATCGACTTTGCGGTGGACCATGTTCTAGACGGTGGAACTACCCTGATTCTCGCGATGATTCACTATTTCTAGAAATGGAATGTCAACAGGGTTTTTCGAAAACGCAAGACTGTAGGTTTCACAATCAGGTCTTGCCACCGCGGGGACACCGGCTCCAAGAGCAGTCGGTCGAGGTTCCGCTATCTCGATCATTGACCCGGTCGTCGCGAATCGAGCAACTGATAAACCAACAGTCGCTCTACCCGCTAGCTGGCGGGGCAATGAAAGAGAATCAGGTGCAGGGAATGAACAGCAAGGTCGTGTCAACCAAAGACACGCCGTTTAAGAATTGGCAGTTCGAGTGATTAGCGCAAAAGAGCAAGATGACTCTCTCGTTAGCGGGAGTTTTGGTATCTCGATTATCGGAATGATTTAAATTCGAAGGTGCAGAAGACGTGCTCTCGAAGAAGTTCTGGGATTCTCAACCAGAACCGGACTCAAGGATGAAAAATCTAATTCCCGTGGGTCAGATGTCGATTGTATAAACCAACCTAAGCCCAGCAATTCCATTTGGTTGTTCCAGGCGAAATCGGCCTAGCTTGGCGAGTAATGCGCACAATGCGTGCAGAAACGTCCTCGCTTGAACCGGACATCACTGTCTTGGGGATTCGAACCTATGACCTA
The DNA here is from genome assembly GCA_029261095.1 of Candidatus Omnitrophota bacterium. Classification (GTDB taxonomy): domain Bacteria; phylum Hinthialibacterota; class Hinthialibacteria; order OLB16; family OLB16; genus JACKFH01. The sequence goes on from JAJDBZ010000023.1 coordinate 5,081, forward strand.
CGTCTCCGGAGGCGATTTCGGAGCCCCAAAAACCTTAGAAAAATCGAGGTTTTATTAACAAATCTGAGAGCGCGCCACGTTCATTCGACGCTCACTCGACGCTCATCCAACCCTCGCTGAAGGCAAAAGTGCAACGAAAGTGCAAAGCAGATCAGGCTTGCTCTACCACGAGAAACCTGTCCTTACCAACTGGGTAAACATCGCGAGATTGAAGGGTCAAGAACGAGATTTTCTGTCCGCCTTCTCATGGCCTATGGCTATCGGATGTTTAATTCCTTGTCGCAGATAACGTAAGATATTGTTCGCACAAATATTGATTAGGAAGCCGTCCTCGGACCGGTTTAAGTTTGGGTTAGATGGACTCAAACGAAGGCCGAGAAGGCGAACGACTTCAAATGCAGGATACCGAGACGAGGGAGAAAAGTGGAGTTGAAAAAGCGGAGACTAACCGCTGATAGAGCGACCAAGGACGCAACCGCCTGACTCACCATCGGTAGGCCACTGGTGACAAGAGTTGGGAAGTGAGTGGCGTTGGCCGGATTCGTTGTAATAAAGATTTACCAAGTTGTTCGACCTGCGGCTTGAGAAGCCGTCGGTCAACCACCGAGGGAAAGACGGAAATGTCCACTAATCAATACCACCTGGTACATCACGGGTAGTTTCTGAAGAAATCCCAAAATAATCGAGCGAGCTGCTGATAAACCATCAGTCGCTCGATTCTCTAAAAAATGGCGTGCTCTTCCCAACCATACTTAAGCCTATTGGAAGGGTGTCTTGAATGTGGCCTGAGCTCCCTATGCTGAGATTGTTTTCGATTTTGCTAAGTGATTTGAAGTTCTGAATGAGGCTGGAGTCCAGGAGGTCGAGGGGCAGACCGCCTGATGGATAAGGGCATGATTTCACCAAAACCCTTGAGTTTTTCAAGGTCTCAAGATCAACCCAGAGGAAGCGGGCCACGTTCATACCACCTTCCATACACCCTCACACCCCGCACTTCGGCGGTGATCTCGGCAGCCGTTTTGCATCTACCACCATTAAGAAAGACCTCCTACTTGACCTCACCACAACGACAGAACGCGTAATCGAATCTTGAATCCTCGTCTGATGCTTCACACTACTTGGCCAATTTCTTTCAAGAACGAACACCCGGATGGGTGGCACTTCCCGTTCCTACCAACGGGCTACTCAATTCTTAGCCACGAATCGGATGCGTTCTGGGTGAAAAGCTGAGCGGATGGATTTTCGGGAGGCACAGCAATCCTCCCTGTCAACATTCTGAACCATTAGCCTAATATGCAGATATGCACCCATCTTTATTGTTCCCACTAAGATGATTGTGGTATACTGTTGCCGCCATCCATTGATTTCATTTTTGAATTGGCTTTCAGGGAGTTTGTTTTCATGTCTTTCTTTCGGTGGGTTCTATGTCTCTGTTCCATCATATCTGCTCAATCATGGTCGTTTGAGATCGTCTGCTTAAATGTGGGGCAGGGGGACTCCACGCTGATCCGGGGCGACAACGGAAAAACGGTTCTAATCGACGCTGGCGGGATAAGCGATCTCAACTTCAGACAACTCTTGCTACTCCAAGGTATAGGAAAAATAGACGAGGTCATCTCCACACATTATGACCGAGATCACATCGGGAACATGGATGAGGTCATCAGGACTTTCTCCCCCTCTGTCGCCTACGATCACGGGGGGGCACACGAGACCACGACTTTTGACCAATATGTTGCTGCTGCGGGGGACAAAAGACAGACGATTCAGCCGGGACAGGTCATCGACCTCGATGGCAAAACGATTCTCACCTGCATAGTGGTTGACGGCAGTCTATCTAACGGAACAAGTGTGTCCGTGCAAGATGAGAATGATCGGTCTATCGGAATCCTCGTCGAGTATGGTGAGTTTGAATTCTTTATCTCTGGTGACCTCGGCGGTGGCGGATTGGGGGCGGCGGATGTGGAATCCCAGGTCGCGCCGATTGTCGGAGACATTGAGGTTCTGAGGATTAACCATCATGGATCTTCCACCAGTAGCAATCAGACTTTCCTTGAAACTCTCATGCCTGAATTGGCGGTTATCTCCGTTGGAGGAAGCAATCCATTTGGACATCCCACACAAGAAGTTCTGGACCGAATCGGTTCCATTGAATCGGTGGAAGCGATACTCCAAACCTCTGAGGGGAATGCGGGGACACACGAACTTGTCAGAGATGCCAACGGGCACATACGCCTGTCCGTAGTGGTGAACAATGGAATCAAGTTTGTCCGTGCCTCTAGTTCGACTGCTGGGTTTTCGCCGATCTTGATTCCCTTTAGCGCCGGACTGTCTGGGGACTTGGATGGGAACGGAAAGCAGGATGCCGGGGACCTTGCAATGCTGCTTGAAACCAGTGCGCCTGATGTTTTCTCCTTCTCTCTCGGCTGGCACAAGGTAGGAGTTCTACCGACTGCAACACCAACAAGAACTTTCACCCCGTCGTTCACACCGACCCCCACCCCAACTGGGCCGACACCGACTTTCACGCTTCCCTTCAATACTCCATCTCCAACCACTCCAGGTCAAACGCCATTGCCCACCACTGGTCCGACTGCGGGTATGACCCCAGGAACCA
>JAJDBZ010000221.1 GCA_029261095.1 Candidatus Omnitrophota bacterium
ATCAGCCGGACGGCGAATCGATACCGTGTTGCCGATCTTGTAGCCGTTGATGCGCTTCTGAAACTCCGACTCATGCGCCCTGTGGATCGTGGTCAGGACTCCAAGCTCGTTTTCAAGGATCGGCAATGCGATCTTTGCGATGATACTCGCGGTAAGTGTGTTGTTGGCCATTTTCTTGGCACCCTTGTTGCGTAAGGGCGCCTCGTTTCATGGCCCTTACGTCATATAATTACCCCTTTGGCCCGCAGCCTCTTTTCGATCTCTTCGCCGCTCGCCTTTGCAGGATCGAACGTGATCTGCGAACCTGACCCCTTGGCCTGGCTTTTCACCGGGTCGGGGGCCTGCGTAACCCGTTTCGGTTCCGGCTGTGTCAACCGGCCCTCGATGCGCCCTATCTCTCGCGATACGGCGCGCGGGTCTTTAAGCTTGGCAATCCGGGATGCGTCGCCCCTGTTCTTTGAGAGCCAGTAAGCGATTTGCGGACCCTTGTCGGACTCGTAAATCTGCTCCTGCATCTCGACAGAGACGGGTAACGATGGATCGTTGACGCGCTCGTAAAAGTCGGTCGCGGTCTCCGCAAAATCATCTGCCCGTTCGGCAAAGGCTTCCTGCGAAATTCGTTGTGCTTCTTCAGCCGCTTCCTTGGCTTCCGCTCGCGCATCGGTAACGTCCAGTTCCCGGTCGCTCTTGCTTGATTGTCTGACTGACCACGCCGTCAATGCGGCGTCATACTCATCGTCCGTGTCGAACCCGGACGGCTTGGGCTTGGCTTCGCCCTTCTGCTGCTCAAGGCGCGCTTCTGCCCTTTTTGCGCGGGCATTCGCTGCATCGCGTTGCGCCTCCGCCGTGCGCTTTTGCGCAGTTAGCTGGCTGATACGCTCGCTTGCCTTGGTGCCTTTTCGCTTGGCCGTTCCATCAATTGCTTCCTTGGCTTTGTCGGGTGCCTTGTCGGCACCTTCTTCGCCTGTTGATGCGGCCTCTTTGGTGCCGTCATCGCCGGTCGCGTCGGAGTCGGTCTTTGCGGCTGAAGCGTCAATGTCAGACGTTTGACCTTCAGGTGCCGGCGTTAGGGGTTCGGTGCCGGAGTCCGGGTCTGGTTGCGAATCGGTGCTTTGATTCGTGTCACTGCCAGCCAGTGCATTTTTATCGTCCATGATTTCTCCTGTTTTGTCAAATGTGCCTCAATTATCGATCAGGATAATCTCGCCAGTGGTCTGGGATACCTTTCCCATAAAACCAATATCGCTAAGCTCTGGGAACGGTCCCAATAATGTCTTTGGTGGAACGACAAACTCGCCCACAATCCCGCTCAGGCTGTATATCGAACGCATCGCGTCGTAAGGCGCGGCGGACTTCAGAATGCCCTCGCGTTTGAACAGCAGAATATCGGCCACCTTGGTTGAATCGACAGAAACAGTGACCGACGCAATATAGGCGGTCTTTCCTCTGGGCACCGAATAAACCGCGACTTCCGACTGGCCCCGTGGGAAGCCCGTCACATCGATGGTCAACCAGTCTTCACTTCCGGCCGCATTCTCAATAACGACATTGGCGGCATGGGAGCCAGCCGACTGCGTTGCATATGTCCCCGATTTGGAAACCCATGCACGGAACACCCGGATAAATGTTTCCGTGCTGGCCGCTCCGGCGCTTGCGCCAGCCGTCGCCAGCGTCACGGTTTGCAATGCCGCCGGTGGCTGAGAGGCCCTGCACCATGACTTCGCGCGCGCCGGTGCCTGCGGCTGTATCGTTGGCGTCACCGGCCTTGACTCTCAATGCCGTTGCGTTGGCCGGCTGGGGTGTCCGGTAAATATTTCCGAATGCAATGGGGACGAAGCTTGTTCCGACCACGCCCCGGCCAAACTTGTGGACGACTGATTGCCCGTCCACCAGCCCGCGCGATATACGATCATAGGTGTTTTCCTGCGTGACAGGAGTCGCGGCTATGGCGGCGAAGCCAAAAAACAGCAGGAAGGCGACAAACGCGCTAAGCAGTCTTGATCTTTTCATCATCCGATAGCCTCTTGGCCCGAGACGGCAAGAACAGTTTCAGCGACAATTCTATCCGTCTCCGCTTCTGTCTTGTCAACATCCGCTTGTGCGCCCTCAACCTCCGCCATGCCTTTTTCAATCGCAAGGCGCGTCTGGATTTCATCGAGCGGATTGGGCTGCGCGTCCTGATCTTCGCCCAGTATTTTCGGATCGATTGTATTGCGGATGCGCTCCGCGATCTCGGTCGCGCCGGGGAAGTCGGAGTTCTCAAAGAACAGATCGCCAATGATGCCCCAAAGCTTCGGGTTGCCCTGCATCGCAGTAGATATCTGCTCACGCGCGTCAACGCGGGCTGTCGTGTAGCTGGCGCCGACCTTCACGCGGACATCAAAGCGACCCTGTGACAGATCGTTAATCAGCATCGGCTCGCCATCCGCCGACATCATGGTTGTGTTGATCGCCACGAAATTTTCCTGCCCGTCCGCCCCGAGAATACGGATTTGGCGTTGCGTATCGTAAATGCGCGGGATCAGGTCAACCAGGATTTGGCCGCTGCGCTGCATCGCCATCACGAAATTATCCGTGTAAATAAACGATCCAACGTCACCTTCACGCTGCCTTGCGATGATAGCCTTGCCGCTCTGCTCATTTCCCTGCGCGCCAAGCGAGGCGTCGTGAATGCCGGTCGTTCCCTTCATGTCGTCGATTGCAATCTGACCCTCCTGCCACATGGCGGCGGGAACCTGTGCCGGCTGCTGGCGGACGGGGACGTAGTTTCCTGCCTTTGAATCTATGTTGAACGGCAGATATGGCAGGTTCGAATTGTTCGCATTGTTCCAATAGCCCTCATAGCCCTTGATATTGTTTGGCGTGACCAGCCACGGCGCTTTAGGCGAACGGGCAATCGTGTCACCAGCCTGACTGCGCCAGAAGTTATAAAGCTTCTGCGCGTCCTTGGCGAAGCGGACAAGGCCATGCCGCACTATCTTGCCATCGAATGCGACCTCGACTCCCATGCACGGGACGATGGGAATGAACTTTCCGGCCCAGTCTTCGGGCGGCGACAGGAAGCCAAGCCCGTCGAGCATTTGCCGTTTGATCTTGGGGACCTGCGCGGTTCGCTCGCGCTGGATAAGCCCTGAAGCCCGCAACGCCTGTAGATCCGTATCGTTCCAGTCCGTGATATCGAGCGTTTGCCCCGTCGCCAGCATGACCAGCTTGCGCGGGTGCATTTCCTCGTACCAGTACTCCGCAATGCGCGTGAAATCGTCCCGGCGCCAGTAAAGCCCGGTGTCGTAGTTTTCGCCGTCGAGCGGTGTATCGACCGGGGTGCGATCCAGATTTTTGTATGTGCGCTTGAATTCATTGTCGTGAATGAAGTCGGTGATATAGGCGTGCTTCGCGTCCGCCCTGTCGATCTCAACCGAGCCCGAGTCCCAGACGACCGCGAGCGGATCCAGGATGCGCTTGATCTTGATTTCCTGCTCGAATACGGAATCGTCAACCGTGTCGGTCTCGAAACGCCAATGCCCTATCCCTGCGCGAACCGTAGAATCCGCGCCATGCGCATAAGCGGAATGAGCCTTGGACTGATATTCGATCTGCCGGATTAGCCCCTCGAAGATATTAGCTACCGGTACGTCTTCCTGGCCGTCAACAGGGAACACCTCGGTTGCGGGCTGGGCTTGGCGAATGTCACCCGTAACCTGATTGACGAATTGCGGCATTCGGTTGATCGTGAGACAAAGCCGCCCGTCCGCCTCGCGCTCTTCGCGCTCCTGCTGCGTCCACTGATCTCCGGCGACGAAGCGCAAATCCTCAACCGCATCGTCGCGGTTCGTCCGGTCTGATCGCCAGTCGTCTTCGAGAAGCTGCAAGACTTCCTTGTGGTTGAGATCAGCCATTAGCTTCCATTGGCTCCGGTTCCGGGACTTCGCCCCTGTCGTCGCTTTGAGCAACGGTCCAGCCCTTCGGGGGTTTGATTCTGCTGTTCCCTGCCGTATGCGCGTAAAGGTGCATGACTTTTGAGCCTCGCGCAACCGTCACGCTCCATGCGCGTTGTGGCCAAGGAGCGATACCGGCACGCACCGCGCGAGCGACGCACCGTGTAGCGACCTTGGTTATGGCGTCGCTGCCCGGCTTCTGTCCGTGGCTGCCGACATGGCAGGATGCGTAAACAGGCTTAGCCATTTCATTGCGCCCCGAGATTAACTGACAGAGTTGTGCGGTTTAAACGGTAATGCAAGCCACCCGTGGAGCCGCAACCGCACTGTGCTGCCCGGCAATGAGCCGCCGGATCGCTGCACGACGCCCTGTCTCGCCGCAAGGAGGTCCCCCACGGGCTCCCATGCACCCCGAGACAATGTTGTGTGTCATGCCGCAAAGCCTTTTCTCGCCACCGGCGGCGGCATGTCCGCTTTTGATTCGTCTGGCGTTTCATAGGCTACAGCCAGAAGGCCGAAAGCGTCCGCCGCATGGCTTGACCAGTCGTGATCGGGGCCAAGCCCCACATTGCGCGTCTCGTCTTTGCGTTCATGGTAATAGCCAAGAGCATCGCGGCCCGCTTCTGTTGTCGTCTCGTTAAACCAGCATTGCGGGAAAATGCGGCGGACAGCTTCAACTCGCATCATTGCCGCGCCGCGCCCTTGATTCGGTACAATGATAACCTCAAAACTCGCATCGCGTAAGTGATCCTCGTACCTCTTTCCCGTTATGCTGTTTGAATTTACGCCGTCATGCGGCAGGATGCAGATGGCATTGCCATAGCCGCGTGATCGAAGTTCATTGACGTAATAGGCGAGAACCTGGCCAATGCCCTCGATGTAATCCAGAACTCGTATTTCCCGTCCGACCCATTGCGTTATCCAGATCGACATAGCATCCGCTGTTGCTCCTGACCCGCCAAGATCGAAAATTGCCCGGTATGGCAACAGAGGATCCGCCGCCACATGACCAATGCGGCCCTCTGACTTTGCCTTGGCAAGCACGCCGGCGAAATAAGCGCCCTCGAATGCCTTTGCGTATCCACCTTCCCAGATGTGGTCGTATCTCTCTGGATATATTTTCTGATCAAGCAGCCGCTCCTGCTGTAGCACATCCGGGAACCACGGGTTGTCGCGCCAGTTCGATTCCACAACGATAGCGTCATCCGGCTTCTTGACCCTCAAAAATTTATCAATCGCATCTTTCTTGCGGCGCGGATTCCAGCTTGCCCATATTTCGCTGCCTTCCTCTCGAATTGTCGGCCGGAGAAGGGCGAGACTGCGCTCGCTCAATGTGTGCGCCTCTTCTATCCATGCTCCATGAAAGCCCTCAAGAGACTTGATCGACTCCGCCGTGTGATTCTGCATCCCGTTGAAAATGATCAAGCCGCCGCCATGCGTTATGATGCAATCATTTTGAACCTCGAAATAATCGCCAACGTCGAATGCCTTGATTTTATCCTCAATGAGGCGCTTTGCGGACTGCATAAGCGTCCTTTGCACTTCCCGGATGCAAACCCATCTGGTGCCCGGATGCATGATGCATCGCTCGACAAGAGCTTCACCAAAGAAATGCGACTTGCCACTGCCGCGACCGCCATGAGCGCCCTTGTAGCGCGCCGGGGCCAGCAAGGGCTTGAAAACCCTAGCTGTCGGTATCTGAAGCGTCGACGATGACACGCTCGACCTGTTCAAGCTTAATCGGCGACATGTCGGGATCGCCGCCGATCTGTTTGCGTTCGGTGTAATCATTGCGAAAGCGGGCTTCCATAGACTTTTTCCAAACCTGGGCCTGGAACTTGTCGGCAAACAATGCGCGGTACCCCAAAGCCTCCCAATGTGCCTGTTCAAGTTCCTTTGCTCGCGTAATCGCTGTCAAAAATTCAGGGTGTTTATCGCTCCATGCAAGCAATGTCGTTCGAGCAACATCAAGTTCGCAGGCGATCTGAACCGGGCTCATTCCTTCTTTGCCCAGCTCCATAACGCGCTCGCAATATTCCGGCTTGTATTTGGTCGGCTGGCCAGCGTGTGCGTATTTCGGTTTCTTTGTCATTTCTCTACCATTCAAGGACGTGCTTTTTCATTTTCTGAAATGAATTTATTATTCCATTCCGTAAAGTGGGCCTCAACATCAGACTCTATCTGGTTAAGAACCAGTTTGGCATTTTCATGGGTGGGATCAAGATTCTTGATTCGCGCAAACAGATAGAGCGATCTTGAGAAGAACTTCGCGCGCATGTCCTTAATCTCAGATTGGGAACAGCCTGCGTCAGTTGCAGCCTTGCTTATCGCTGCCCATGCATCGTCTAGAAGATTTTGTTCATCTGTCATTGTCTCTACCAATCGCCGCCGTTGATTATAAACCTGTCGCCGTGTTCATGGGCCGTGATGGCCGGATCATCTGGACTCCATAATAACACGGAATATGCTTTTGGTTCATGTAGTGTGCCCGGCAGGAATCGAACCTGCGACCTCCTGATTAAAAGTCAGTTGCTCTACCAATTGAGCTACGGGCGCAATCTACAAATGGATTTGCTATAGCAATCTCTCGATCCTCTACGCGCACAGGATATCCCTTAAATCGGCTAGGAATACCCAAGGCGTGGATCAATTCGTCTCCTGCCTTCTCTGGTGACAATCGTTTCATGTCAGTCCTTATGTGGATCCTATTTCTCACGCCAATATACAATAAGACCAACCAGCGATGCTAACGATAAGCCACCAGTAAAAATAATACCCAGATAGTGGCCACCCCGCGCGGCTTCTAGCGCAAGCCACCAGAGCATAATCAGAAATGTGGTGGCGAGAACGCCCACAAAGGCCAACCAAGCCTTGTAGGCAGCGTCCATTTTGTTGTTCATTTCATCTCCCCGATGATATCTGCGCCTCGATTGCAAGAAGGACTTCGGGTGGCCCAATGTTCTTCAAATAATAAAGGGGCCAATCGCGCACCCGTGCGTGCCAGCCCATTAGAATGGCCCTTGTGTCGTCGTCTGGCTTGTTCATTTTTTTGGATCCTTTTATTTTTTGCCACGCAACA
>JAJDBZ010000222.1 GCA_029261095.1 Candidatus Omnitrophota bacterium
TTTTGGACAAGAGATTCGTCTATCTCGATATGTCCTCGGTCCCTCGAATGGATCTTCGAATCACGTACATCGCTCTTTTACTCAAGCGTCTATGGCTTTGGCAAGAACAACACTCGCTCCGACAAAACCGAACCGAGATCCTCGTCATCATCGATGAGGCAGAATATCTCTTCACATCCAACCTTTCTAAAGGACAGTATGCCGGCCACTTCCTCCAGGATCTTCTTCGGCAGGGGCGGGCAGTAGGGATCCAGCTCGTCCTGATCATGCACCAAGTCAAAGACATCGATCATGCGGTCCTAGCCAACGCGGGAAATCTCATGATTTTTCGCATGACCGAAATGGAGGATCAAAGACGAGTCGCCAATGCGCTGGGTTTTCCGCCTAAAGCCACTCAATTCATTGGCTCGCTTGAAAACCGACATTGTTTCGTCCGGTTCGATTCCGGATATACCAAACCATTCCTGATGAAAACACTGGATTTCGATGTCAATGACCAACCTCTTTCCGTCGAGGAAAAAAAGTCGATCCTCGACCGCCAGTCCCACATTCTCCATTTTCCCCTGGCGGATCCACCCTCAGAAATGGCAATCATCCCGAACGCTGTCACACCTTCAAAGATACCTGCTCCTAACAGGGAAACCACCAAGTCCTCCGATCATGACACCCTTAACCTCCTTCATGCGGTCAATAACCACGGGGCCAAAGGTGTCACAAAGGTCTATGAAGCGGCGGCGATCTCGCCAACCAAAGGTCGGGCCAGTCTTGTGGATTACAACCAAAAGAACCTTGTCGGGTCCCACAAACTGGGACTGCCCGGCCGCAGGGGGCAGCGAACCACCGTCTTCCTCACCGAAGCCGGTCGATGCCTGATCGGGGCGCCTGTCCGGCGCGGCGTTGGTGGTGATGACCACACTGCCTACCAAAAAGAGTTCCAATTCGGTCTTTCCGAACTGGGGTTTTCCGCTGAAATCGAAAAGAACATTGATGGAAAATCAGTCGATATCGTTTTCAGCCTAGTTCGTCCAAGTGGGAAAACTGAACTCTTCGCAGCCGAAATTGATCTCTCCACCGATCCAATCGAAAACGCTCGTAAAGATATGACCCGTGGATTTGCTGAGATTTATCTGATCGTTCCCGGAAATCGAGTTAGTAGACTTCTTAACAGAATCAAAGAGGAGTTCTCGGGTGATGAACAAACGAAACTTCATGTGGTCGAACCGAGAACCTTCCTCCGCGAAGCGTGTAAGTTGAAGGAGAAATAAAATGAAAAATCTCAAACCCATTCTTCAAAGATTGTTGTTCATTCTCTCCACCATCTGGGGGATTATCTATTCCCAGAGCGCGGGGGCCATCACGAAATTGGAACCCAAGTCCATCGTGATCGCGGTCGAGAACTCTGCCTATACCCAGTCCCATGCTCATTCGATCCAGCGCTTCACACATCGTTTTTTAGATTCGATTCCGCTGGGCTTTGACGTTGCCCTGTATGAATTTGGTTCGCAAACACGCTTACGAGGGCGCACCAATAATCTAACAAGACACGATGTCATTGAACTGAAAAGGCGTCTACTGCCCTCGAAGAGCCATGATCGATTCATTGACTACAAAGACCTTGCTCTGAATCTCCATTCGTATTCGTTTCGACCGACCAGTATTATCGTAATAACGTCCGGCATGTCGTGTCTCCTTCAGGGAGAGGCATTCGTCGATCCAATCGGTCCACTTCTGGGCATCTTTCCTGATGGACGTGGTCACATGCTTCTCCTCTGCGGAGCGACCAATACTCTGAAGAATTTTAAAAACCTTCCCGATCACGTGTTTATTCATCAGATCGACCAAGGACTTCTTCCCAGTTTCAAGAAGAAACTTTTCTTCAATCGCATCCTTCTGCCCAACCCGACTTGGACACCTTCCAAATATCCTATATCTAATCCCAGTCCCACAAGTACGCCGACTCCAACTTTCACTTCCTCACCGGCGCCGACCCGCACGCCGAGGGCCACCGCCACCCCTTCGCCAACACCATCTTCGACTCCGACTCCAACATCAACACACACATCCACTTCAACACCGACAACCACGGATATTCCACCGATTGTGGTTGGAGGAGTCGATCAAGGAACGACACCACAGATTGATTCTCATTCTCTCATATCGCGTTTCCGGCCATTCCTAATCTCTTTGCTCCTCGTCCTCCTTGCAGCACTTTTCGCGTACAAGCGACTACTGAATGCACGAATTCAAGCAGGCGCGTTGCAGGAAAACCAAGAGGACTCCGTTCTTAAGTTTGAAATGATTTTGAATCGGAAGGATGGGACTGACATCGATAGCCGGGAGTTTACGGTGGATTCCCCTTATGAGGAAATTCTGGTGGGGCGTTCGGCAAAGTCGAACTGGTTTCGCCCAGAACTCTCACAAGATCTCAAGTTTAAAATCTTTCGCGACGGCCGTCTCCAGAAATGGGCCGGATGGCACTGGCAGGAACTCTTCCCAGGTGACCAGGTTGCGCTTGAGGGCGGATTGAGTTTGGGCTGGACCTTCCAACGGATTCCACGTGAAGAATTGTACCCGGAGGGCCGTTGACATGGCAACGATCGCGCTTGGAACAAACAGCAATGACATCGCTCACGCAATGGCCCTCAATGGCGGATATCTTTATCACCACGGCCAAATTGATCGAAGGGTTAGCTTCGAATCGGATCAAAGTCAGTCACACCGACATTTTCGCAGTGAAACA
>JAJDBZ010000223.1 GCA_029261095.1 Candidatus Omnitrophota bacterium
CATCATCGATGAGGAACATGGAACGCTGGATAAACTTATCGGGGATGCGATCATGGCGTATTTTGGGCACCCCCGTCCGAACCCCGACCACCCGCATCAGGCAGTCCGCGCAGCGCTGAAGATGCAGAGAAGGTTGGAAGAACTACGGCAAGAGTGGGAAAAAGAGGGAAAACCCCAAGTTCGGATGAGGATTGGGGTCAACACCGGGCCGGTTGTGGCGGGAAACATGGGTGATGCGGGGCGTACGGATTACTCAATTATCGGGGATAATGTCAATTTAGCCTCTCGTTTGGAATCGAACGCTCCGGTCGATGGGGTTCTGATTAGCGATTCCACCTACGAAAAAGTCAAAGAATCCTTTATCTTCAAGGAGCGGGAACCCATCATGGTGAAAGGGAAAGAAAAACCGATTAAAGTCTATGAGGTTCTCGATCTGAAACCGTAGGCAGAAGAGCCGAGATCATCGATTGGAATTAGAGTTCCATCAGATCCGCTTTGTCCGAGGAGAGTACAAATGTTGATAGAAAAACGATCCATATTGGGTTCGCTCAAGAGTGTCACTTGGGTGGCATTCATCTCGTTGATCGGCTTCACATCCGCCTTCGCCAACGAGGAGGGCCATGGTGGTCCAACTCTTCATGCAGGGTTTGAAAACGGAATCCTGATCGGCGGAGGAGTGGTCCAGTCCTCTCTGGGTGCCGAAGATATCGATATGGATGGTCTCCCGGAGCTGGTAGTGGGTGGAAATGAAGGGGTTCTTTACGCTTTCAATGGAGATGGATCCCCAGTCCTCGATCAGTCGGTGGAGAGCAAAGGATTGCCGATTCCCGCTACCATCGGACAGCTCTACGCCCCAGGAGATGGGATCCCCATCCTTTCGAGCCCCACACTGGCGGATGTCGATAGCGACAGACGAGTGGATGTCTTTTTCGGAAACGATGCGGGAAAAATCTTTCATCTTGAAGTAATCCTGTCGACCGACCCAGACAAGCGGGCCAGATCTAGCCAGCAGTTTCAGAGTTCACCCGCCGAAAGGTACCTCAGGTACAGGGGTTCCACATCGCCTGAGGAGGATGATGACTTAAGGGGAAGGTAGTTTTTCTTCTTCCATCGAGACAACAGTTAGTTTACCGGATTCGGAACTTGGTGTGAGCTGTGCCTGGCAAGCAAGCCGTGTCTGGAGGGTTCGCTGTGGCAAGAGTTTGTCGAGGGTTTCTTGCTCGAGATCTTCCTGGGATGAGAGCCATGCATCGCCTCGGACTACGCGGATCGCGCAGGTCGAGCAGACCGCATCTCCCCCACAAGCATGTTGGAGAGGGATTGCGTTCTCCAGGGCAACATCGAGCACCGAATCTCCATCCTCGCCCTTCACCACCAAACCCCAAGGTTCAAAGCGTATCTCTGCCATGGATGGTCCTAATCACGCAGCGAGAACTCGGCCAATTTCACAGCATGTTCCCGAACCCGTGGATGGGAGTCTGAAAGCACTGCGAGAAGTGTTTCGGTCTGGAGCCCCCCCAATCCATTGAGTGCCCACAATGCATGAAGTCGCCCAAGAGGCGATTCCGCCTGAATCGCAGCATCCATTAAAAGCGAGAGATGCTGAGAATCCCCGCTCTCCACTATCAGCCTTTGGGCGGTCATTCGAACCCAAAAATTCGGGTGGGAGAGTTTTCCGACCAAATCCTTGTCGGCGAGTCCCGATAGGATGACCGGGTGGTAGGGTTCCGGTCGGTCTTGATGGACGATTCGATAGATTCGGCCATTCTCGCTGCCCCCCTTCAGATCGAGTTTGGAAAGAATGTCCTCTGGAATCGATGCCGCGGTTTCGATGATGTCCCGGTAGAAATCCAGGACATAGAGCGCACCATCAGGACCCACTTCCAAGTTTACGGGTCGGAACCATTGATCTGAGGAGCGCAGAAACTCGGTCCTTTCCTGAGCACGGGTCGCGACCATCGAAGCCCCTTTTTCCTCAAGGTGATCGCGGTGAACGAGATTCTGGGCGGCATCGCAGGCGAAGAGATTTCCTTCATGAGATTCAGGAAACCGTCCCCCGCCATAAGGAGTCACTCCACACGCTGCGGTGAAGTATCCGTTTACTTCGAGTTGTGTCTCGCGAAATCGGTCGGCCATGGTTTGGGCACGTTGGTTGGTTCGATCGATTCTCCATTGTTGAGGCGCGCTGATGGGATATATCTTGGAATCGACTCGTCCATCGGCTGATATTTTTTCGCCGGTTGAACGAATGGCCAGGTCGGGGTTTCGCGACAAATAGTACTCGTCGAGGATGATGTGCAGGCAGTGTTGCTCATTGTGGCAAACATACTTGCGCCCCCATTGGTCAAACGAGAGTCCAAAGCCACCTGAGAGCTGCCGTGAGGTCGATTCGAATTCCCCTGTCTTCGGGTTAAACCGAAAATCTCTGCCGCTGAGATCCACAATCTTGGAGTCATCCCCCGGGCGTTGAACCTTCCCTCCTCCATGTCCATTTGCGGCATGAATCCAATTGTCCAATCCCCAAGTGAGGTTGTTGACCCGGTGTTCGGCGTTCCCTTGGGCAAAGCCGGTCAGGACCACCTCTTTGTGGTCCGCGATTCCATCCCCATCGGTATCCTTTAGGTAAAGCAGATCGGGAGTGCAGATCGCGTAGATCCCCCCCTGGTACGGGGCAAGTCCTCCGGGGAAGGAGAGTCCCTCTGCAAAGAGGGTCGAGCGATCTATCGCTCCATCACCATCGGTGTCTTCCAACATTCTAATGGTGGCCTCAGTGCCCGGTTCGAGAGCGGGTAGTGCCTCCATCTCTCTCATCTCGGCGACATAGACTCGCCCGGACTCATCAAAGGTCATGGCGACGGGGTCGACAACATCGGGCTCGGAGGCAAAGAGTTCAATCCGAAATCCTTCCTCGATCTCCATTGTTT
>JAJDBZ010000224.1 GCA_029261095.1 Candidatus Omnitrophota bacterium
GAATAGGGAGAACCGACCAGGGCTGTGAGATTTCGCCCTGATATGAATTCAACGTCGGAGGTCAGGTCTTGGTTTCCGAGATCGTTGATCGAATCCCCATCTCTTTTCGGGGACCTATGGTTTGCCGGGACAAAACACCAGCGGCCCTCGAGCTTCGGTGCATCATCGAATTTCCATTTCGGTGTGTCCTTCTCCCCCACATTCTGGCCCAAATAGATGCTTCCGCCGTTGTCGCTCACCACCAGGTCAGGAAGTTGATCCGCGTTGAAGTCTTCGACAGCGGCCCGAGCGATGACCCCTTTTGGAAAGGATCCTTCTTTTGGGAATGGAAGTTTCTCCAGAATCGGGGCTTCCGCCGTTCCGACATTCTCATAATAAAGCAAGAACTTTTCTTGGTTTGGAGGGCCTTGGAAATCCCAAGATCCGGAGATGAGTTCAAGGAGACCATCGCCATCGAAATCGTAAGCGGTCGGGGCCGCCGCCCATCCTGTGTCGATTGGTTCTCCATCCGCTTCTAACTCTCCATCGAAAGAGAGAAGAGGCACCCCCCCCGAGTCGCGGCCCGTGCACCGGTAATAATATATCCTTCCAGTCGTGTAACCTCCGGTCAGCAGATCAGGGAGCCCGTCTCCGTTCCAATCGCAAACAGTCGGTTGGTTGTAGTAATCGACCTTGAATATATCCCACTTGTCCTCTTCGACCGGTGCTTGAGGGATTTCCAGTCGATTTCCATCTGCTTCAAGCGTTCCTTGGTATCTGTATTCGGGTTGATTCTTAGACCCGATGTTCTTCCACCACTGAATGATGTTGTGACTTGTTCCACAAAGGAGATCACGCAATCCATCGTCATCCCAATCGAAGATGAAAGGCGCCGCATACCATCCACAATCGATCGGCCCAAGTTCGTCTTGTGGAATCTTGCACCCATAGAAAAGCGGGTTCCCATTTTCGCCACGGTTAAGGAAATAGAAGAGGTTTCCCTTTTCCGCCCCGGCGAAGAGGTCGAACAATCCATCGTTGTTGAGATCCCCGCTACCGATTGAAAGATGAGCGTATCCAGCGAGTGGCATTCCAATTTGCTGCCGATGAACATCAGCGTCTCCGAGCCATGTTGCTGGACTCGGCCCAGTTCCGGATCCCTCTGGTTTGGTTTGCCAATAGATGGCATAAGCAGAGGTCGCATTTCCGATTTGTGTATGAGTCCAATAGAGGGTTCCTCGGTCATTCTCCATTTCTCGATTGAAGAGACGGCCACCTCCTCTTCGTGTGCGGATCGGAGCCCGATCTTCTCCCTTCAGCACTGAAGCGTGAGTCGTACGATCCGGAAAATTGGATGGGATTTCATCGTCCTCAAATCGACAGGGTCGGTCGAACGGTGCGCGCTGATAATCGAACGAAGGGAAAGGTTCCGGTTCCCCGGTGGTTTGGTTGTAACGATGAACCTGAAGGGTGGAGAGATCCACCTCGCCTGTTAGGTGTAGTTGATTCTGAACCGTTTCGAAATCGAGCTTGAAACTCGCGACTGATTCGTCCATGACGCGTTCACCGATCTCACTGGGAGAGACTTCGAGCAGGATTCGAACGTTTCCGTTTCCGCTCCAATCAGGTTCGGCATTCGAACCCTGAATCGGCACAAATAAGAGGAAAAAATAAATCGAGACCAGAGATTTGGTAGGAAAACGAAACACATCGAGCCATAAACGACAAATGCGGTCAAGCCTGGTAATTGTTTGAGGGGGCATCTGGCGCCTTTCACATCAGCCGCTTTGGTTGGAGAATGGAAATGATGGAGGACCAACGTACACTAACCCGGATATCTCCACATCGAATCCTATTTGTTTCCTTGGAATCATAGACTCGAGACATGATCCATGCGCTCCGATGAGTCGTCAATGGCGGTTGGCTGAGGCGCTTTCGAAAACATAAGGCTCATGCACAGAGGCTTTCACTCTACCCAGCGATTAAATTTCTAACAAAGATTTTGCCTCTTCATAACCTGGAGAACTTAGCCCATATTGGCTTGCGGTTACCCGTGCAAGCGCCACAAGTTGCCCCCACCGAAACCGAGGACGTGTCGCAGAAAACTCATCCTTCGCTGTATTGAAATACTTCTCGGCATGGAGTGCGCCGTCCTCGCTAGTCGCAAACTTCAGCATCAACTCAAACACGGAACCAGGCTCAAACCCGAGAGTGCCATACCTGGAGATGATGGCGGCCGCTCGAAATTGATCCTTCGCCATAATGGCCGATTCCGCCTCGGCAAGTAAAGTTTTTGGATCTTCGGACTCGACCTCGGCAAGATGTTCCTGGAGAGGGTAGGGAAGTTTAGTCGATCTATCGCTTTGCCCTGCGGTGTGAAAGGCGCCAACAATCAGGCTAGCGATGGAATTTCTCGGGGGGCTGACTCGGGCGATATTTCGCCAAGCATTAGCAGCATCAGAGGCATGGACACCCACGGAGTCTCCATGACAACTACCAGAAGGTTTCTCCTCAGTCGCCCACTTTTCGGGGCGACCCGGATCATGCAGAACCAGCATGTTCGCTGCGAGCGAGATCGCTTCTCCTATGGATTCTGGAGAATACCCATCGCTCAGAGCCTGGCCTACCGCATCGGCTGCCTGTTCGCGTGTTCCGCGAAAAATGATCTGTGAAAGTTCATGAAGCCATGTGTCATCACCCAACCTATCACCCAATGCGCGGTCGAGAAGTTGGTAACGGTCGAGGAGATTCGGTAACACAGTACGAATCGCAGATCGCTGCTGACCCCGTTCACTCATCTGGTTTTCTCTGAGCACACAATAACGAACAGATTGCCTGAGTAAACAATGTGCCCACTCCTGACCCGCAAGATCTAACGTGTCCCATGCCCGCCAAGCGAGGACGACCCGATGCACATCGACCTCATCTTCGACAGTATATTGCAGATGATTGAATGCCTCGCCTTCCGGCCCTTCCGCCAAAGCAGCAAACGCGCGCTCAGCTTTTTCAAGATTGCCTTCCCGCGCGGCCTTGCGTATGTATTCGCCTGGAACAATATCCGATGGAATAGGATCCGCTTTTACTGGATGGAGCACTTCGCTCTTTCGACCTCCAAAAGCCTGGATACGAGAAGCATTCCGGTAGAGAACCTTTAAGACAGGGAGCGGCTTTTGGGAGATGGGCGACACTTGCGCCATCCGATACGCCGGCGCGAGGGCCATGAAAGTGTGGAAGCCAATGTAATCTTCGCCGCCAAATGTACGAGCGTTTGCCAAAGCCCCAGCGGCCACCTGTGTTCGGAGGTCCTCGCCGGACTCTTGACGGTCGACGAGGATCGCTATCAGTTTGGCGGGCTCTGTCTCTTGCATGAGAGCCACAAGGGGCTCGAGCCCGCCGAAGGATAATGCAACATCTTCATCGCTGGTCTGGGCGTGGGCAATTTCTAATTCGGATGCTAACGTTGACCCCACTCCCGCCAAGAGCATTCCGCGACCGACTTCGGCTAGAAACTCGCGACGATTGGTAAGTGGCATGATCCTTCTCCTGACAAACGGACTCGATGAATCTCATTGGTGAAACTCAACTAGCTTTCTTCTTTATCAGAATGCATACCTCCATTCTCTACCTCAGCTCGGTTCCGCGCAAGTTCTTTTTAATCGATTGAGGTGAGACTTGTGTGGAGAAATTCTGGTCCAAAGATTTTTAGATGACGATTAAGTAGTTGTGGTCACCAGTTATTTCAGGAGCCACATCGATCTAGGTTCGGTTTTGACATCGAATTCGCCTGCTTCTTGTGCGCTCCAATTCCCACCGCTAAAAACTCTAGACCGAATAGAGACATCACTCTCTAGAAGGATTGGTTCTACAAATTCGATGGCTGTCGGTGCGATCGCGCCACCTGCGCCCCGTGGGTCGGAGCCATCTTCCGTCACATAAATTGTCCCCTCACCATTGGGATTATTCATTTCAAGTTCAAACCCTGGAGAGATGATTCCACCGCGCTGGTTCCAAACCGGCGGATCAATAGACGGATAGAGCCCTGCTTCTTTCAAGGCTTGGATATAACGATTCGCGTTCCCTTCGATACGGTCTCGAACTGTGGCCACCGCAGATCGCCAGGGATCGTCTCTTCCCAGGCCGCGCCCCGCGCTCCACCGCGCGGATTCGCCAATCATCGCATCCTCCACAAAAGCCACCAACGCGTCCCAGCGTCCGAGTGCCTTCGGGTCCGTGAACGCACCCTCATGAAAGCACTGTGCGTAGGCGCGATCCGCGAACCGAATACGGTAATCGATGTTCTCCCACAAAGCGCGCCAATATTTGACCACCGGAAGATTGACTAAAGAATCATTGAGGAAATACGGCGGAACCCAGGCCACCGTGTTTCCCGCTGGACTGACAAAACTTGGATGAAAGGTCAGTTCTCCATCCCACATGAAAAACCGAAACAGACCCGGCGGGTTGTTCCGATTCCCTCCATACCAGTTATTGTCCAGCCCATCGGCGAAACCTGAGAACATATGAAGCATGCAAAAGTCCATGTGATTCTCGAGATCGAGCAACTGTTCGACAGCCGCGAAGGAGGCTGAGTTTTCCAGGTTGCGCGAGTTCGCCCGGCCATTCATTTCATTGAATCGAGTAGGATCCCCACTCAAAGTTCTTCCTCCCCTGAACGGAATGATCTTGTGATTGACTGCGAACCAGTCCTCGGGTTCGCCGCCAAAATAGGAAGAAGTGAAATCGGCGTTGGGCCTCTCCACCAAGTTATAAAGGCCCCAGTATCGTCCGTTCAAGTAGAGATGTACGAAAGTTCCATGAGACCCATGCCCCGACATCGCGATTTGGGTGTCGCGGACCCACTGGTCGCGGAGATAGGTGACTGCCGCGAGGGGGGCGACTGTCGAATCCCCTCCCGCCCAAGTCCGGGTTCCGCCACCTCGGAGGACGAGTTGATCGAAAACCTCCACTGCGGAATCCCCATTGACCGGCGCCGATTCGAACAGGGGGTATTCGAGGCTGGCATTTCCATATCGGCGCCGAAAATTGAGGCGAAAACTGCGCTTGGGACGTGGCGAACTGTGTCCCTCAATTCCACAATCGATTTGCAAATTCTTGCTGGGGTTGCTGTCGATCAGTTCGAAAGAACAGGCATACTCCACCTCCTCCCCCTCGCGCGCGTTATCCCCCGCGAGTCCATCGGACCCGAACAATTCATCCGGGTTCATCACAATGGATAGTGAGGGGATGGATTCGAGTGCGGGTTTTATCTCATCGGAGTAGAGCGGGTTGTTGACCACCGATACATCCATATCCTGTTGCGTCACAACATCATCGAGAAACAAGTAAGTCTGAGTGTCCACATTGGTGGGGAGGTATCCCTCCAGAAAAGCCGCGGCCCGGAGAGTGGTGGTTTCATCGACATTGATCGGTCCTTCATAGATGAATCCAAAATTCTCAGTCGGTGCGGAACCGTTGGTTGTGTAACGAATCACCGCTCCGGGAGTTTGAGTGAGGATGGAAACCTGAATGGGGAAATCATAAAAGCCACGGTTTCTATTGAACTTTGTGTCGGCTACTAACCCGAGGAAACCCTCGCCATTGGGCGCGCCGGGGGTTGGGTTGAGAAAATAGAGCAGATCGTCGCTAGTTGGCGCTCTGCCGTAGGAAACATCCGTTTGTTGCTCGGGGTAGAGGGGGGAATAAGCCCAAGCAATGGTCACTCCATCAGGTTCGACCAATGCGAGTGGTTCACCGCCGGCGGCCAACCTGAAACTTGTGTGAAGCGGTTCTCCTGGAACACGCCGATCTTTTCCCGATGCGAAAATCACGAGGTATCCACCAGCCGGGATGGTGGTAAATGGAAACTGCCATTTCCTGAGGTTATCGAGATCGTCAGTCAGAAACCAACCTTCAAAGTTCCGTTCCACTACATCGGGGTTATGGACTTCGAGCCAATCTGAGGAGTCTCCATCCTCGTCGAAAAGCGATTCTGAATTGGAAGCCAAGAACTCGGTGATCGATGGAGGGGGAACTGCCGGGGTGGTGAAAGGGATGGCGGAATCCGACCATGCATGGTCCACCCCATTGGAAGCACGAAAGCGGAAGAAGTATTCGGTCTCTGGAAGCAGTCCTGAAACCGTGGCGGTGAAAGGCCCATCCGCAACAGCGCCTAAATCCTGCACAAACTCCCAACTCATTGGTGTGGTTCCCCCATCCACACTCCCATAATAAACCTCGACATTTGGATTCTCAGTCGCCTCGCCATGGATCGAGACCGAGCCCGGTTGGACCAGGAGGACAGTTTCACAGCAGAGGGTGGGTTCCCCAAGGACTCGGAACGTTCCCATATACGGAAGAATCGGAGCGCCGCTGACACTCGAGATCGCCCCTTGCGCGATGGTTGTTTCATAAACTCCCGGGGAATAGCCGCCCGCGAGATCGAACCGTACGGTGTCTTCGCCGATGACTGTGTGTCCCACCGCCCCCACTCCGGCCACTGTGAGGTCTCCGGGCGCGAGCGAAGAGGAGTCCACCTCTTCCGAAAACTGGATCAGGAGCGATGTGGGTGGGGTCGAAAGCGAGGCGCCATCGGCGGGTTCGGTCGACACCACACGGAAGGGAGGGGGAGTCCATTGAACGTTATGGATCGGGGTGATACCCGCACCACCCGCGACCTCGTCGATAAACAAAGCGTCTTGACCGAAGAGGCTGTTGTCTTCTCCGACACGCACCGACAACAATCCTCGTTCCGCGAGGAGGAGTTCGAACTCCGGGCCAAGGCGAGTCATCACCGACTCGAATGAGACATGCCCCCCCTCGTGGACCATCAAAGCGCCGACTGTATCCACCACCCCCGTTAGGGTGAGCGTATTCTCGATGTCGTTCGCCGATTTGTTATCCGAGTCGAAAAAGGGTGCGCCCAGCGCGGTGATTTCGACATTTCCATTGAGGGAACCGCTACTCGTGCGACCGGAGCCTGTGCGAATGTCCCCGATGCGAATACGCTCGGCTTTCAGGGTGACATTGCCACCGCTGCCGCCGCCCTCGCTGAGGTCGCGCACATCGATTCCGCCTGGGATGTTAATGATCCCCGTAGCAATGATGAGGATGGGGGTCGCGGTGGCGTCATCACGCGCCAAGGCGATGCTGTTAAGGAAGACTTCGCTTGCATCGTGGATTTCAACACCATGTGCGCCTCGCCCCGTCGAGACAAACAAACCCGACCCGTGGATGCCATGCCCGTTCATCCGAAACGCCGCCGTTCGTGCGTTATTCCGGTCGCCCCCTTTATTGAGATCAATCCGCCCACCGGATTCGATTTCGAGGTTGCCATTAGTGAATCGGAATTCGAAACTCGCCACGGCATCGAGTTTCAGAACCCCCTCGGGACCGATGTGGAGATCATCGGGTAGGGTGTAAACAAAGGGGTCGAGGGGGGCGCCCGATCCAGAGAGTTGGACCCCTTCGCTCACATGGGGGTTCGAGATCCCGTCCCATGTTTCGATTCCTGAGATGACAACCGGTTCCGCACAGGCTTGAGCCATCAGAAAACAGACCGCGAAGACGCGGAAATAAAAATGTGGATTCATCGAAAGGTTCTCCACCGCATGTGAATCGCAGACTATCATGGAAACTTGTGGCTCGGTAGAATTCGGCAATGATATCAAGAGATCCGATTCAAAAGAGAGTAGAAGAAATCGATTCAGCGGCGGGAAGGGAACCGGTCATTCGAATCGCCGCGCGCTCGCGTTGACATCCTTCTCCCATTTGTCCCAGGCGGAGGCCAGTCGAGCCGCGATCTCCGGATTCTTTTCCGCAAGGTTGGTGGTTTCGCCCAAGTCGTCCGCGAGGTTGTAAAGCTCGACACGGTCATCCTCGGCATACCACTTCCAATCCCCCTGGCGCACTGACCGCTCGGTGTCGGCGCGCCAAAACAGTTGACGGTCCAATAGTGGCTTCCTGTTAAAAAGAAAGGATCCAAGATCGTTTCCATCCAGGTCAAGGTTATCTGTAGACGCCCCGCCTAAGGAGGCGAATGTGGGGAACAGGTCCATGGTCATGACTGTTTGGTCCGAGACGCCGCTATCGATGCGACCCGGCCAATAGAAGATCGCCGGGACCCGGTGTCCGCCCTCGTATAACTCAGTCTTCTGACCGCGCAACGGGCCGTTACTGGAGATGTTTTCGAATCCACCGCTGTAACTGATGTATCCTCCGTTGTCCGAACAAAAAACCACCAGGGTGTTCTCTGACAAATTCAGTTCCTCCAAAGCCGCGAGAACCCGACCGACATTCGCATCCAGACTTTCGACCATCGCCTTCACATGCGGAGCGATGTTGCTTCGGTCGGGTAGGATCCCCCATTTGTCATCCGCATAGTTCTTCCCCTTTTCACGATGCGGCGGATCTTCGGGACCCTGCCAGGGGAAATGAATGGCGAGATGCGCGATATAGAGAAAGAAAGGCTTTGACTGGTGGCGCTTGATGAAATCGATACTGTGATCGGTGATCAAGTCGGTGGTGTAACCCTCTTCCATCTCGATGGTTTCGTTGTGCCACCAGTCCTCGTACCCCTCGCGAGAGATTTGAGTTTGAAAATCCCCATCCCCGGTGGCGAGTCCGACAAATTCATCGAACCCCTGTTTCGTCGGCCAGACATTGAGGTTGTTGCCGAGATGCCATTTCCCGAACATCCCCGTGGCGTACCCGGACTCCTTCAACACCTCCGCGATGGTGACCGCCTCAGCTGGCAACCCATTATCGGGATCGGGGTTGTGGCTCAGAGCCTTGTCCAATCTCTTCCCATACCTTTGTTGATAATGCCCCGTGAGAAGGGCCGCGCGGGTGGGGGAGCACATGGGTCCATTTGAATGAAAGTCGGTGAGTCTCAGTCCATTCGACGCTAACCTATCGATATGCGGAGTCCGATTGATCTGACTTCCATAGCAACCGAGATCCCCATAGCCCAGATCGTCGGCCATGATCATGACGATGTTCGGGGGAGATTCAGCGTTACCGAGTCCAGAAATCAGCATGGATAGAACAAGTGGTAAAAGAAATAATCTCATGGTGTCTTGATTTCCTCCTTCCAGATAGCGCTTCCCTCGTAAAGGTTGCCCACTTCATAACGGTCATTCGGGATAACCGCCTCCGACATGATCTTCTCGATCTTAGGAACAATCTCAGGGTGTCTATCGGAGAGATCGTTTTCTTCTCCGATATCCTTGCTGAGGTCATAGAGTTGGATGTCGCTATCCACTCCCAATCGGATTCCCTTCCAATCGCCCATCCGCACCGCCTGGTCAAACCGGTCGCGGCAGTGACCGTAATCCCAATACCAATAGGGGTGAGGATTCTTGATTTCTTTTCCCATAAGCGCATCCACCACGGAGATTCCATCCATCTCACCGGGAACATCCGCGCCGGCCAGTTCGGCGAAAGTGGGCATCATATCCCAAAAGGCGATCACCTCGTCACTCACTTCTCCGGCGGGAATCTTACCTGGCCAACTGGCAATGAAGGGAACTCGAATCCCCCCCTCGGTGAGGTCGCGTTTGTGTCCTCGAAGCGGACCGTTGGTATCGAACTCCTCCCACACCGAGTCATGACCGCCGTTGTCGCTGGTAAAAATAACGAGGGTGTTGTCCCTCAACTCCAGTTCATCGAGAAGTGCGACCATGCGTCCGACATCTCGATCGATCATATGGACCATCGATGCATACTTTTTAGATTTCTCGTCCCACTCCTTTTCGGAATAAGGTTCAGTGGTCGGGACAGTCAATCCATCCGGGTCCTCGCTCCTCTTCGAAAAATGAGGCAACGTGAAGGCGGCATACAAGAAAAATGGGTTGTTCTGGTTGTCCCGGATGAAATCCAACGCACGCTCGGTCATCAGATCGTGACTGTAGTGCTTTTGCGATTGGGTATTGCCGGTGAGATCGAGCCGACCTTCGTTATCGTCCAGGTACTCGGGGTAATAATAATGAGCATGGTCTTGATTGAGATATCCGAACCACATGTCGAATCCCTGGTTAGTCGCTCTCCCCAAAGTGCCCGCATCGCCCAATGACCATTTCCCGACTCCGCCACATTGGTACCCAGCTTCCTTAAGGACCTCTGCGACTGTGATGTCTTCCTCCTTGAGGTAAGTGTGATAGTGAGGGATATTGTCCCGCGCTGGGGTGTGCCCATTATGGAGTCCGGTCATCAGGATGCTTCGACTGGGGGTGCAGACCGGACCGCCCGCATAGGCCTGTGTGAACCGTATGCCTTCGGAGGCGAGTTTGTCGAGATGGAGTGTTTGCAGAATCTTCTGACCATAACACCCCAAATCTCCATACCCCAAATCGTCCACCATAATGAAAAGGATATTCGGCTTTGTCTTGGCTTCCGCACGAGCCACAGTAAAAACTTCCATCCCCAGGAAGAGAACAAAAAAAATCGCTATCCCTATCCTCAAAAGACTCTCCTTTTCAACAATCGGAATATGCCTCTTTTTGGCAATGTTCAAACAGTTTTCCCATAAAAAAATACCTTAACATTTTTTCTGCGCTCCATCCAATGTCATCAGCTCAAGCATCCTCTTACTTGACATCGAGTCCGGACCAGCGGACACTCGGAGAGAGAATGTGACTGATTCCAATCGACTTCTTAAACCCTCGCTTTTAACTGTTGATTAGGATGCCAAACCGAGGAGACCCATCCTGTTGATTTGTCCTGGAAAATCCACCGTCCAATTCAGTCGATTGGTGAGTTTTTCTCTTCATCTATTCGCCTGTGCGATGCTCTTTTTCGCTGGAGTGAATTCGGGTCTCAGCCAGGGTTTAACCCCACCCTCTCTTGGTCAAACCCAAAAAGGGGTTCACTTTCCCGAGACCACCCTCAAACAGATCGCCGGAAATGAGTCTCAAGAGATTTCCGGATTGGAGATCGGCTGGAATCTCATCTCGCTTCAAATTCTCCCCACCGATCCCTCGACCGAATCGGTGTTGAGCGGCCTCTCCCAGTTCGGAAACCCAGTCGATCTCAACGGCGCTGTCGATTCGGTTTGGTGTTATGATGCGCAATCGGGGAACTGGTTGACCTGGTCCCCCGGAGGCGAGCTCAACAACATTCCCGGCGCCGGGATTCAGGAGTTTACACTTTATCAGGGATACTGGCTCAAACTCAATTTGACCGGACTCGAACTGGATGTTGAGGGAAGCCTTCCGACAGATGGTGCGGTCACTCTCTTTCCCGGGTGGAACCTTATCGGGTTTGATGGAGGCTCGAATCAGGAGGATTTTCTGGCGGATATCGAAGCGGTGTTCGGGGATCATGTCGACACGGTCGATCCGGCCAACTCACGCATCACATCGGTTTATCAACTCTCTGGCGATCTTTCGAACAACCTCATATGGGATGCGTTCAACGATCGTCCTGTTGGAGATTCCACTGCGGGACTCCCGCCTGGGAACGAGCCGGGGACACCCAACCAGGATACTTTGCAATCATTCATCCGTGGCAACGGTTACTGGGTTTTCGTGACCGAGGGGCCATCGATACTCCTCCAACCGATATTAAGAACCATCCTCCCGGCCGACTCCGATGTTCAACCGACCGGAAATTTTCCCGGCGCGGAAGACCGGGATATCGACAGCGATGGAATTCAAGACACTTCGACTTGGACCTCACCCGATCCAGAAACTGATGATGTGCAACAGAGTCTTTTCTACCCCGAAGATGCGAATCGGCGTGAAATCATTCTCCGCAACGCGGGCGATGGCATCCTCTCCTGGAAAGTGGGTGTCGACCCGGGCAGTTCGGATTGGCTCTCGGTCTTCCCCACAGAAGGAAAACTTCTCCGTGGGACCGCACAAATCGCGGTCGAGGTGACCCGGGGGGCTATCGCTGGACCCGCCGAACTTAATGGCAACCTGACCATTCAATCGACTGGGGGCGTGCGAACCATTCCCATTCGCGCCCTCATCCCCGATATCCAGGGAGATTACACCGGGCGGGCACGGATGACCCGTGTCGATGGGAAAGAGATGTCGCTTCCTTCTCTCGACTTCCAGATCACCCTGGACCGCGCGGGCGATGGAACGATCCGTGGAATTATCAACTCCGAAGACTCTCTCTCCATCCCCATGGATGTCCCCATGGCGGGAGACAATTTTCGCGCGAACACCTCCGACTTCACCATGACCGGCGGCTATCAACTCCCGGGCTCGGGACGCGAGACTTTCAATATCAACGATCTCAATCCCCTACCCGGAGAACTCCGTCGCGAGATCCGGTTGAACGGACTCCGCACCAGCGAGAACATTTTGTCCGGACAAGTTCAAGACACCCTTCATGGGATTCTCAATCAACCCGTCATTGTCGAGGGAGATTTTGTGCTGGAACGCACTTCCCTCGAACCGATGGGTCGCGAGGGTTCATCCGCGATCTGGGATCCGGTGGGTGGAACTTTTGGAACCGAGACCAAACGTTTCCCGGTCAATATTCCCTCACGAACACTTGTCGAGGATGTCCGCGTGAGCATCGATTTGACACACCCCCGCACCAGCGACATTCGAATCTGGTTGGAGGGCCCGACCCCGGCGAAGGGTGGCGCGCCAGTCCGAGTTCAGCTCTTTGACGGGGCGCCGGGAATCGATTTGGAAACAGTCTTTCCCGACGAGACTTTTCCGTCGGCCGGCGCTGATGCCCTGGATGCGTTCGATGGCATCATCGGACGCGGCGATTGGTTTCTCGAGATCACCGACAGCGTCGACGGCCCGGGCGGTTCGCAACGACTTCTCTCTTTCGAACTAGAGGTTTTCGGTCCCACTGTCTTCTCCGTTCAGGGAGTGGTTCAGGACGATCAAGGCGAGCCTGTTGAGGGTGCGGTTGTTGGTCTGACCGGAGGCGTTCATGTGCCCTACACCCAGACAGGGCCGGATGGTTCTTTCTTCTTCGATTCCCTCACCCCCAACCTTTATCGCGCCACCGCAACCAAGTTTGGTTACCAATCGCTGAATGGCGAGGGCCAGTCCGCATTTTACATTGATGACATCATAGTCGGGTTGGTTTTGCGACTGAAAAAACAGATGCCGAGCGAACCGCAACTTCTCTTCACACCGAAAGAAGCGGTTGGTCAGTCCGACTTGAAACTCTCTTATGTGACTTCCTCTGGGTCGCCGCCCACCGCTTACTCGTTCCAAATACAGCGTCATGATCTCCAAACGGGGAATCCGGTCGGCGATCTCCAAAGAATCGATGGACCTGATTCCGAAGTAACTTTCTCCTCTCTCGGGTTGGGTGCTTATGACATCGCTGTCTTCCCCAACACCGCGCCTCCTATCAGCTTCCCTCAAGCCGTCGTGATCAAACCCACTCAAGCATTAGAGACCCCCGCGGGCGGACCCCAGTTTAGGATGGCGGGGAGTTTCGGTATTGGTGGGGGAGTCGTCCCGGGCGTCTACACCCCACCCAATTCCAACCCCTCGTTCCCGCCGATATCGAACATTGTCCTCAACGAGAATATGGTCGACGCCACGACCTTCGATAACGACCGACTCCAAGGCGATGGAACGTTCCCGGTCGATTCGAACTCCGCCGACCCGCTTGTTCAGGTCGATACCGACACTCGATTGGTGGGGGCGATCCCTCCGACCCATGTCAGCGTCCAGGGTGTGGGGCGGATTTCCTACTCGCTGTTCCAAGGCGAGCGTGGGGGTGATCTGGTATTCGATTCTTGCACCGAAGAAGAGGGACAGACTTGGAAATGTTTTCGCATGGTCACCTCGCTTGGAGCCACCATCTCGGGGTATTCCACCAGTTCCGATCTCTCGCTGGTCGGGGGCGGCCGTCCCTTCCCACCCGATTGGACTCCGGAAGGAGGGAACCCATGAGAACTCGAGTTTCGATCGCAGCGATCCTGATTGTCCTGTGTCTCGCTCCGTCGCACCCACCTTCCTCATGGGCGGGATTGCCCAGCCAAGAGGTGGCTCTGCAGCGCATCAAACAGGCACGGTTCTATCGGGCCTCATTCGCCAATGGAGAGAGCCGTGATTTTCAGGCGCTGGTCAGCGGTTGGCAGGCCGCGAATTATGATGCGCGATCCAGCTTCTGGCAGTCGCTGGATGAACTTTGCGAAATCCATGCGGTGGGAATGGCCGATTCGAAAGCCTTGGTCGGTATCGCGGAATCGGTCAACGAAGTCTTTCAGGGTCAGATCGCGGAAGGGAATCAGTACCTCCTCGATGCCCTGCGGATGAGGTATCCACGCATCCAGGATTTCGACCCAGAAAATATTCCAGAACGCCTGCCGCCCCCCGATGGGAGTGTGCGCCAGGAAACCGAAGAACTGGACCGCGCCATCGAGGCCTTTGCCATCGGATATCGCACCGCGCTCGATGTGCTGTTGAAAGATGATGGGAATATCTTTCTGCGGCCCGAGGACAGTTTCTTCGACGGGTTCCCCCAATTCACTGCCACGTTCCGACCCTTCGATGGATCCGCTAACCAGCAGGACATCTATCCGCTTCAAGTCGAATTGTCCCACCTCTCGCGTTGCGCCGACCGCGCCGGACAAGCGAGTGTGGAGAAGGCGAAGAAATTGTTTAATCTCTCCAGCCGTCCCAGCGACCCGAACGCCAGGGAGGATGCGATCGCGGAACTGAAACGCGGCGCCCATCACTCCTATATCCTCGCCGCCGCGATGGGCGCTCTTCAAACCGAGGAACAGTACCAACAGAACGGTTCCGACAAACAGATTGTCCATACCGGCCTTGCGCGCCAGCTCTATCGAAGAATCAAATCGGGGCTGACTCCCTTCGGCAACTCGAACAATTTTATTCCGAATGGGTCGATGTCGAATTTTATCAATCGAGCCAAATCGGACATCGAGGAGGCGCGTGACGCTGAAATCCTGGCGCGTCAGGAACAACGCAATTTCGATCTCGATTCGCTCACACAGCGCAACGAACTCCTCGCCCAACGGGACGCGTTTCTTTCGCCGCTCACTCTCCTGACCAACCTCGACCCCAGAGTCGATCTCGATCTGGATCTGGATGGTTCAACCGGCGAGCGCGAACCCGAGGGGATGGATGTGGACGGCGACGGGAACCTGGGGGAATATGAATCTTTTGACCAACTCGGGTCGGTGAGAGGTCGTGAACTCTATCGACGCATCATCCAGGACCGAGTCGATGCCCTTCTCGACACCGAGTATGTGCCGGGCCAGACCACCAGCAACGTCGGGCAACTCGGGACACGCATCCTCGCCGCGAAAGACGCCCAGTTCGCCGGGATCCAGGCTTTCAACAATTTGAAAAACATTCCCGAGAGAGTGGCGATCGAACAAGAGCGTGTCGGGCAAGTGATTGAAATCACCATCCAAGGAGCCGCCGCGATCGGCGTCCTTCAGGTCGCCGAATCCATCGCCTCTTCTTACAATGTGACTACGGGCGCCGAGGGCGGGTTGCCGACTTTCACCACCAGTTTCAACCCATTGGCCGGAGTCGCGGGGGCCCTTCGCGCGGCTCAAACCATGGTGGGCGCGATCCAGGACGCGAACATCAATCTGACCAACAGCGCCGCCACGATCAAGAACATCTTGCTGGAACAAGCCAATGCGAGGATTGAAATCGAACGCGCCCAGCTCCGGTTCGACCAGGAGATCACCGCGCTTGAACTCGACTTCCAAAGACTCGATCAACTGGTGGCCGACTATGCCGAAACGGTCAACACCGCCGAAGATCTTTGGTTCAACGATCCGACCTACCGAATCATCCTCAGCGAAAAACATTCCCGCGCGAACGGTACCCTGGAGAGAACGATCGGAACCCTCTATGACCTCGCGAGAGCGCTGGGGTATGAATGGAATGAAGAATACCGGAATCCGGTGATCGTTCCCCCGGATGTCCAGGGCGTGGCGGGGACATTGGGAAGTTCGCTCTACGATCTATTCACCCAA
>JAJDBZ010000225.1 GCA_029261095.1 Candidatus Omnitrophota bacterium
TATATTTCTCCTGAAGGGCTTTCCAAAGATTTGGGTCCTCCGGGGTAAGTGTTGCGTCCATTTGTTTCAGGTACTCTTCGTGGTAAGTGAACTCATCGCACCCAATCAAATACTTTATGTGAAAGTCATCCGCGAGGTCGACCAACTTCGCAGTCTCCTCGCGGTTCTTCTTGTTAGTCGAATCTTCTGGTTCGATCCCTTCCCAAGGAAAGAGACTGAGCGCGTTTCCACCCGTCACCCATGTCGCCGTGTACCGAAGAGCATTTCGAATGGCGGCCGCGTTCTCACCGCCTGTCAGTCTCACCTGTAGCGCGGGTTCACGGCGGGTGTTGATCTCAGGAATCTCGCCATAAACACGCAACCGGTCCCAGATCCAATAGAGGCCATAGATCTCCCCCTGAGGGGAGCCTCCTCTTAAGGCAAGAGTCCGGTTTCCATCATCACTCTCCGAGGATCCGATCTCAAACCCCTGAGGATCGAGGTCGCCTTCATCGGAAGGACTCTCGACCACAATGCGGTTCGGACCCTCACTGTCGAATTCGAATTCGATTCCATACGGTTTTCCCGCCGACTGAAGATCCTCCAACACCGCGAGATTCGCGGCGTCCTCCTCATGTTGACTTGAAAGAACTATTGACCACTTCTCGGCTTGCGACGCACCCGCAGTAAGTATTACCGCACAAACAACCCCATTCATCCACAAATTCATGTGTTGCGCTCCAGTACTTTTGAGATCCTTCAAGGGAGAGAAGTATAGACCATCCTGCGTTGGGAGATATACGGTCTCGGTAGGGCATGACTATCGATTGACTTATTCGAGGTTTTTCCTACCCTTGATATCATTGCAATGCGTTGTCTGTGCTTGTCATTTCCTTGTGGAGGGTTCTGGAATGATGCATCAACAAATTAGGAGGTTCCTCCTGGGTTCCCTCATTGCTCTCGGTTTCCTCTGCGGAGTCTCAAGAGCTGAATCGGAAATCCGCTGGGTCTATTCCAATCCAAGTTCTCTTGTCCGTGTCGCTCACCAATTTACTTCAGTCAATGCGGGCGCCGATCGATGGATCGGGACGATCGAAGATGGCAGAGACCCCTTCGTAGAACTCGAATCAACCAGAATTAACGCGGATTCCGAGAAATATCTCTACCTGGACCTGCAGATCGAGGATGCCCAAGCGCTTCAAGTTTTCTACTCATCGAAACCCGAAGGAGAATTTTTGGAAGGGAATAGTTTTCGAAAGCAAAAACTCTTCCCTGACAGCGATCGGCATATCTACCGGATCGATCTGTCTGGGTACGATCCGTGGGAAGGTTCTGTGAAGTCCATTCGAATCGATATCGATGGGTCCACAAA
Source organism: Candidatus Omnitrophota bacterium (assembly GCA_029261095.1). GTDB lineage: Bacteria > Hinthialibacterota > Hinthialibacteria > OLB16 > OLB16 > JACKFH01. Next base: position 1,352 of record JAJDBZ010000225.1, read on the forward strand.
GGGAAGGACTGTCGCCATCTATCGGATCGGTGTTTCTCAGTCTCCAGTCGAAGTCGAAGGAATCGTCAATGCAAAGGTCTCTTCCGACAAATACGCCGGTCACATAGCCCCCACCGACCCGCTGACTCCGGAAGAAGAAGCTAAGACTTTCACACTGCCTGAAGGATTCGAGATCCAATTAGTTGCTTCGGAGCCCGATATTCAGAAACCGATCAATATTAATTTCGATGCGAAGGGAAGGCTCTGGGTCTCCAGTACTGTCGAGTATCCTTACGCTGCAACTGACGAGAACAACGCCAGAGACACCATCAAGATCCTTGAAGATTTCGGACCTGATGGGCGGGCGCAAAAGGTAACCACCTTTGCCGAAAACCTCATCATTCCAAGTGGACTAATGCCTGTTGAAGACGGAGCGATTGTATGGAGCATCCCCAACGTTTACCGGTTTTACGATGACGATGGAGATGATCGGGCCGACCGCAGGGAGAAATATTTTGGACCCTTTGAATGCAAAGACACACATGGGAATGTGAGTAATTTCGAGTGGGGGTACGATGGTTGGATTTACGCCAACCATGGGTTCTCCAATAAATCCAAAATCAGCGGAAGTGATGGTCAAGAGATTGAGATGGCCTCTGGCCACACCTGGAGATTCCGTCCAGATGGAACCCATGTGGAAATAGTCGGGCATGGTCAAGTTAACCCGTTTGGAATCGCGTTCGACCAGTTGGGTAACCTATTTACCGCCGACTGTCACAGTAAGCCGGTCTACCAGATTCTCCACGGCGCATCTTATCCCACATTCAGCGTGGCCGATCTGAAAGACGGGCTTGGATACGGTCCATCGATATGTGAACACAGTCATGGTTCCACCGCGATCTGTGGAGTTGCCTACTATGATGACACTCACTACCCGGAGGAATTCCACGGGAACACTTTCATTGGAAACTCAGTCACCAACCGCGTTAATCGTGACAAAATCGCTTCCGAGGGTTCAACCTACACAGCAGTCCTCGAACCCGATTTTGTGAAATCGAGCGATCCCTGGTTTCGTCCGGTCAATGTGAAATTAGGTCCTGATGGAGCACTCTATATCGCCGATTTTTATAACCGGATCATTGGCCATTACGAAGTCCCCCTCGATCACCCGGGTCGCGATCGTGAAAGAGGCCGCATTTGGAGGGTTATCTATAAGGGACCCGAAGAGACCCGTTCCTTTGACACGACTTCGAATGATTGGACCAATGCATCAAACCCTGAACTGGTGGAAGATCTGGGACACTCCAACCAATGGATACGAAGGACGGCGGCCAACCAACTCGCCTCGCGTCCCTCCGATGTTGTCGCACCGTTGGTTCAAGAGATGTTTAAAGATTCATCGAACACTCCACTCCAGAGACTTCATGGGCTTTGGGTTCTACAGAGATTGGGTGTGCTTGAGTCGGATAAGTTGCAGGAGTACTCCCGCGACGCGGATGAAAGGGTTCGAGTTCATGTCCAACGTATCCTCGCGGAACAGTTCGAATGGACACCGATCGAAAGGAGAATCGCTCTCGATGGTTTGGAGGATTCTGTCTCCATCGTGAGAAGGAATGCGGCTGAAGCATTGCGCCGGCACCCAGAACCTTCCCAAGTCTTTCCTCTTCTTGATGCTCTTTTGGCGACCAAAAAAAATGACATCGGCCTTGTTCACGTTATCCGTATGGCATCCCGAGATCAACTTAGCCTGGCCGAGACCTGGAGTTTAGTCCTCGGCAGTCCCCACCTCCATTTTTATGAAAGAACTCTGGGGCAGTCGATCGCAATCGGGTCCCCCACAGGACAAGCCGCCAAATTCTTAATGGATTATCTTGACGGAAAATCGATCGATAATTTATTGTTCGAAAAACTGGCCGGTCATGTAAGCAGGTACGGTCGGGATCCAGAGTATGCACGACTCTACGATCGGGCGAGAGATTTTGCCGGCGACAACCTGGATACCCAGTTTCGACTCTTGAAAACGGTGAACGAGGGCGTTCGAGAGAAGGGTCGCGACTTACCGGACGATTTCCGATTGTGGGCCGAAAGTCTGAGTGGTGATTCCCTTGCATCCGAGAACCAGGAAACCCAGCTACAAGGTCTGGATTTAGTACAGTCGCTCCGACTGGCAAAATATGTCCCCCAACTCAAGGAAATGGCT
>JAJDBZ010000226.1 GCA_029261095.1 Candidatus Omnitrophota bacterium
ACGTTGGCTGTAAGGAAGCAGGAAAGGGAAGAGGTCGACTCGGTAGCCATAAAGCGATTCATCTAACCAATGTGTTCGAAAATGGAGGGCGGCGCGACGATTACCGAGGACTTTGAATTCCAGGCGAAGAGCGAAGTCTCCGGCGACTTCCGGTCCGATCAATCGTGTGGTATCTGAGTCGAGCGCTTGCCCGCTTAAGATGTCTTGGATGAATCTCCACCCGGTTTCATTCGGGACCTCCCAGCCTTCCAATGACTGTTCCTCGAAAACGGGCACCCACTCTTCTTCAGCGGAAACATTGGCTGAGCTCATCACGATGACGAGCAGCGAAAAAAGAATCAGATTGTACATGTACTTCATTCGATAACCTCCTGAATGATTCCGGACCTTCGAGATAACGGTCCTCGAATCATTGTCGCCTGATCGATATCCCTCTAAGGGGGACCCGTTGAATCACCTATATTGGGTCGCAAACACGGGGGGCCCAGGGCCTGTCAATGCTTGACAATCATCAATCCCTGAAGTTTAGCAGGTCACGGTGAGTTTTCGTATACCTCTCATTTAAACGATTTAGTGGGTGTGGGATTGTTTGCTTTAAGGGTCAGCCGGATCAGGTTGACCGAGAAAAACATTTTCCCGACCCTACTTCTACTATGAACTTCACAAATTCTTTGAGATTTATCGCTTTTTTTCCCATGATATTCGTTCTGCCGCATCCCGCTTCTTGGTGCACGGAGGAATCCACTTACCCCTTCCCGGAATACCTCCCCCTCGAAGAACGGGCTCTCAAAATCGAAGAGATGATCGAGAAGAACCATATCTCGAATGGCATCCCCATGCCCCGGGTCCTCCTACCCCCCGAAGGGAAAGAGGACAACTCCGTGGCCCACCAGGAAGATGGCACCAACCGAATCGGTCCGCTCATGGCCATTTATTGCTACAGGTATGCAGTGACCCAGGACCCCATCGCACTAGCTCGAGCCAAGCGGACAGCACTCACCCTCGAAAAGCTGGAGAGGGTTACTGGAGTGGATGGGTGCATCGCTCGCTCGTTCAATCTTACTGACAAGCCTCAACCCCATGAACAGTGGTTTTTCTTTCCAGGCGAATGGCACTGGTCCCCGCGATACGAAAACACTCGTTGGTTAGGAGATCCAAGTTCGGATACCCTGACTCGATTCCTCTATGGCAATGCCGTCTACTACGATTTGGTGGCCGATGACGAGGAGAAAGAGAGAGTTCGTGCCTTGGTCGATCGGGTGTTGACTCGCTTCATGGACTTTAATTTTTGCATAGTCGATACCGATGGGAAGACCACTCTCTGGGGGAACTACTGCCCCGATCTCCCGCATCAACCTCTGAACGCGATTCTTGCTCTCGCCGCCATGAAGATCGGCAACCATATCGTCGGCGATCCCAAATACACTGAGGAGTATGAGAGGCTTATCCATGAGTACGGATACCACGAGGAAACTCTTTATGGGGATCTTCCGATGAACATCGAAGAGGGTGTCGGCTGGGATCATGATTTGGGGATGATTTCTTTGTTCCATCTCATGCTCTACGAAGATGATCCCTGGCTGCTTGGCTTTTATCGCAACAGTTTGGAACGATTTCATATACGAGACTCCGAACGACCCGTCGCTGCTCCCTTCTATGAGTTCATCTACAAGGTTCTGACCGACGACACCACGCCCGCAGACGCGCGTATCGTGGATGGACTGTTCAAATGGAACGGCGCCTGGATTCAGCATCGGTCCGAGCTCATGCGCGAGGAAGGAGGGCCAAGGCTGGTCGAGGGAACCTGGTCGGAAGGGGGCGAGAAATTCCCACGGATGTACTGGATGGGTCGTTACTATGGATTTCTCGAGGCCGATACTGGACCGGGCAATTTACCCGTCCAGAAACCAACTTCCAAGAATGACTCCGTCCCGGAAGGAATGATCTTAGTACCAGGAGGGGAGTTTACTATGGGAAGCAATGTCGGCGAGTTCGATGAGAGGCCGGAAAGAAAGGTGAATGTCCCACCCTTTTATATTGACCGCTACGAGGTCACGAATGCCGAGTACAGTCGCTTCGATTCGGACCACAAATACGAACCGGATGACGGGATGAACGCTGTCACCGGTGTCACATGGGAAGAAGCGGACGCCTATGCCAAGTGGGCAGGAAAACGTTTACCAACAGAAACGGAATGGGAAAAAGCCGCGCGTGGGGAGGATGGTCGAATTTTCCCCTGGGGAAATCATTTCGTTCCGGGAGTGGTCTTGAATCATGAGGGAGGTCGGGTTGACGCCGTTCCGAATGGAGCCAGCCCTTACCGTGTGGAACAGATGGCCGGAAATGTTTGGGAGTGGACCGCGGACTGGTACAAACCTTACGCAGGAAACACCATCCAGAGCGAGGCCTATGGCGAGAAATTCAAGGTGATACGGGGTGGAGCCGATTTCAATGAGGTATCACGCTACCGTTGCTCTTGCCGTTACTACGTGGCGCCAAAAACAGAGATCCACGGATACACCATCGGATTTCGTTGTGCAAAAGATTTGGATTGATGGGGCCAGGTCGCTTCTAGCGCTTCTGGTCCGCGGTTAACCCCAGTTTCTCCGCCACCGAGGGAAGATAGATCTCGATTTCGTGATCGAGAATCTCCATCTTTGCCGCAATGATTTCCACTCCATGAGCAAAGCTATGATCGCTCCCGTAGTAGGGGTCGAGGCGTACATCTTTCTCTAGAAGCGGGATCGCCGCTTCCGTGTTTTCACGTTCGTCGTGAAGGATTTCCAACCAGCGCCCGTAAATGTCGCCTGCCTCCTTGGTCTCATGAGGGGTCAAATCCTGTTTGGAAGTTAACTCTCCGATCCGATCTCGAATCGCGCAGGACTCATAGAAATTCGCATGTGTCCTCGCAGTCCGATAAAAAAAACGAATAGGCGTCGCTTCCGAAAGAAAAAGGATCTTGAGTCGCTCTGGCACTACCAGTTCCCCTTTGTCCACTGCTTTGGCAGCCCTGGACAGCTCACGTTCCATCCTTCTATAGAAGTCTCCAAAAACAGCTACATCGCCACGAGGGTCCATGAAGTAAATCGGACGGGGAATCAAACCTTCCTTGTCGGTAATTTCCGCATAGAAAAGATAATACCCCAGGAAGACATCGGGTAATTCCGCTTCTCGATCGGCGCACATCGGGTGCATCGGCCCCAGGTAATAGGGTCCCGTGTAATAGGGAGGGAGTTCTGGAGCGAATTCAACCGCCATCGAAACATGCCGCCATGCTTTTCTCAAGTGACGGCCACCCTTTAGGCCAGCGATTCTCTCAGACAACTTGGTGAGAACACTTTCTTTTGAACCGACCGGGTCCCACCAAGCGTACTTGGCCACCTCGGCTGCAACTGTGCCATAATTGGGACGAAAGGCTGGGAACACAAACGCTCCGGTAGCTCCGCATGAAGCTAAAGCGTCGGCGCGATCCCACCACCGATCCATGCAGGGGATATGAGAAAGTCTGGGAGCCTCGAACGAGAGTTCCGGTTCGCTTTTCAAGAATACCGGAATGTCTTTCTCGGTACATGCGGCTATCTGTTTCTTCGCTCTTTCACCCGGGCCGATTAAATCGATGCTATAATCCCAAAGGTGTTTGTTGACCTTTTCGCCCTTCTTTACATACTCATCCTTCTCGATCTCCGTTAACAGCGCCGTGCCCGGTCCGAAATTTTGGATCGTTCCAATCTGCGCCTTGTCGACCGACCAAACATGTTCAGCGGAATAGGGCCATGCAGCGACGATTGCCTCCGGGTTCACTGCTCTTGCTGCATCGGCCATCAGATTGCAAAGGTTCGCTACCACTTTTTCGGGGCCAATCGCTTCGCACCGTTTACAGTTAGTATGCCCTTTCTCAGCTTCGAAGGGTCGCATGAAACAATGGTAAAAACCTTCACCCCCAATAATGACCGCAACCCCATCGAGCTGCGGTGCTGCTTCGAACACGTCTTCGATACTCTCCTGAAGAAACTTCTGGACCAGAGGATGTTGAGTACATAAGACATACTCTCCATCTTTGCTCCAGGTCAGTGCGCCCCTCAGCTCAGGGTTCGCCTGAAAAACCGCGTGGTCGCCTGCGTATTTTTGCCGCGTACTCAAGAACGCGAAGGTTCTCAATCCATACTCCTGCGCTTTGTCCACAGTCACTTTGAGATTGTCGAGAAGCGCTGGGTTCTGGCGTTCTATCAACTCCGGGATCCAGCTACTTCGGGACATCTCATGGAGGTTCCCTCCAGAAACGAATACCGTGTTGTACCCCATAAACACAAGGTCTTTATAATCTCCCTGCCAAGGAATCGCACCCAGGCGGTATCGCAGGCGGGGTCGATAGGTTTCATATCCGAGTTTAAGAATGGGAGCCTGGCGGAACCCTATTAGATCGACCAGTTTAACGATCCCATCGCGAACCCCCCTCGCTCCTTCACCATTGATAATGATCTGCTCGGGTTTGATGTAGATCTGAAAACCGTCCTCAGCACCCTCCGGCTTAGGTTTTCCTTCCTCAATCCAATCGGATTCCGACAAAATGATTCCCTTCGGCTCAAGAGGGATTCCATGCGAGATCTCCAGTTTCAATTCCATCCTTTCATGGAGAAAGTCATGAAGGTGGTTGGCCATCCGTTCGGTAATGGGTCCCGCTCCCTTTGGAAGATAAATCCTCCAATCTGGACCCAGAGTTGTTTCGTTCTGTTTTGCTTTGGCTGCGGGATCGCGCACAATCCTTGCAAAGTAATCTTTGGAAATATTGAGAAAGGGGGATGCGTCGTAGGCCTTGCGGGTCTCTTCACCCAGCTGCGCGCTAAATTCGGCCAGAGTTTTTGGTCGCTCAGACCAGCCGTCGTGCGGACAGAGCAAGCAAATCCATCCAGCCGCAAACAGAGTTAAAACAGATCGGGGTTTAGACATGGGGGTTGGCCTCGAAACTTCCATCGGAAAGTTGTACGCGAATATCCTCATCGGTCGGTACCTCGTTCCTGGCGCGAATCGGGCGGCGACTTTGTGCCGTTTCGATCCGAGCATAACCGCGCTCAAGAGTAGAAAGTGGGTTAAAGGCTTGAAGTTTTTCTTGCTGAACGAGAAGCATCGATTGAGTTTTTAAGAGCTTTCGCTCCAATCTCGTCCGCAATTCACCATCCAGGTCCAATTGATCACGTCGGCGCGAACCCAAGCAGTGGGTCAGCGCTCGGGCCGATCTCTCGAGAAAATCATCGATGCGCTGTCGATGGAATGGAATCGACCCCGCCGGGCTCGCCGATTTTAGTTTCTGAATCAGAAGGTTGAGATCGATACGATGTGCGGAGATCCGTTCGGAGATCGCCTCGGTCAGCCGATCATTCTTGTCCTGAAAATTCTTGAACAGTCCTTCAACCAAATCTCCCACCAAGTGAGCGCCAGCAGTTGGAGTCGGGACACGAAGATCGGCGACAAAATCGGAAATAGTGAAATCGACCTCATGACCTATCGCGCTTATTAAGGGGATGGGACAGTCCGCGATTGCGCGGGCGACTGCCTCTTCGTTGAAGGCCCACAAATCCTCGAGCGACCCCCCTCCTCTCGTAAGGACTACCAGGTCTCCTCCCAAGTCTCGAGCTCGATGAATGGCTTGGGCGACTTCAGCGGGTGCCTCCACACCTTGAACACGGACGGGAAGGATGAGTATCTCAACAGGTGTTGCGAGACCCTTGAGGACTCGGAGAAAATCCTGAAGAGCCGCACCTTTTGGTGAAGTGATCACAATCACGCGGCGGACCTGGAACGGGGGGGGTTGCTTTCGTTCGGAATCGAACAGGCCTTCTTCCGCGAGTTGTGCCTTCAATTTTTCGAATCGTTGTAGTAGGAGGCCCGCACCGGCTTGGGTGATTGAGGTGACATCCAGTTGGTAGTCTCCTCGCGGAGCATAAACGGTCAGTTTGCCATGAGCCTGGACGAGTTGGCCATCCGCTGGTTCTAACCGAAGACGATCCAACCTTGAACGCCACATGACGGATTTTAAGAGTGATTTCTCATCCTTCAGGGAGAAATAAGCATGCCCGCTTCCGGCTACTTTCCATCCGGAAATCTCTCCCTCCACCGATACCGAACCGAAGGATTCGCCAAAGATGCGAGAGATCTCTTCGGTGATTTGAGTAACCGTAAAAATGGCAGGGGAATACTCGGACATAAAATCGTTAGATGGTAATCGATGTCCTCCCGCTAGATGCCCGGCAGGTGCTGCGAGGAGCGCCGATGCAACATCCCTTTAGCGGTCGTTTTCCAGGATTCATACCTTACCGAGAATACCCCGGAGACCGCATCTGAAATCGACTGCGAGGGTTTCGTTATCGCATAGAAAACCATGTCGAGGATTGGTCCGATCAGTGCTCCATCCCCTAATGTCGCTGTGACGCCTCTGAGAAACCGCGAACCCATTGAAGGATACTTCCCAGCTCCATTGGTCAGCATCACTCCTGCGAAAAGTTCGCCCAAAGTTCGTCCCCAGATCAACACAACAGGGATTCGATAGAAAGCGATCAGGATAATCAAGGTGATGCAAGTGCGTTGAAGAAGAAGGGTGTTGTCCAACAAGAATTGAATGCCCTTTGGATCTAAAAGGGTTGGATAATCAAGTGCCGCCTGTGGGATCCTTTC
>JAJDBZ010000227.1 GCA_029261095.1 Candidatus Omnitrophota bacterium
TGGAGGGGTAGTCCGGATTTTCGGCTTTGAGAACGATCCGAGAATCTTCCGGTTGATAGCGTTTGACTGTCGCCTCGTCATTGACAGTCGCGACCACGATCTCTCCTTCGCGGGCGGTTCTCTGTTTGCGAATCACCGCGAGGTCCCCATCATGGATACCCGCTCCGGTCATACTGTCTCCATTGATGCGCAGGCCGAAGAGTTCGATTCCGGGACCGCCGCCGAAGAGAGCCTGATCGACTCCGATTTCATCCTCACGGTTTTCCTCGGCGAGGATTGGCGAACCGGCTGCCACCCTCCCGACAATAGGAAGCGGTTTCCACCAATGGGTCAGACCGGGGGGCAGGTTGCTGTCGGGGAGATTGATCACATTGTCGCTGCCGTCACCTGTGGGAAGGGTCTCCACATCTTCGACGGAGGACCTGTAAGGCGAAGACCCATCCGGATTGAGTAATTGAATGCCTCGGCGGGACCCCTTCTTATGTTGGAGGTATCCTTTCTTTTCAAGGATGCGGAGGTGGTACCGAACACCGTTGGTTGAGGCAATCTTAAACGCATCGCCCAACTCTCTCAGTGTGGGTGGATACCCTCGTTCCTCCACGTTCTCTTTGATGTACATCCAGATTTCTTTTTGGATCTCGGTGACATTTTCCACGGTCTTGCCTCTCCCTTGTGGACGATTGGACTTTGGAATCTCTCCCTCTCCTTTTTCGGCAGAGATCGTACTGACTTTACATTCACTTTACTGCACAAAAATGCAAGTTTCAAGAGGGAAGGGCCCGCACCGGGTTCGAAACCGGGCGGGAACCATCGATCCGAGTCTGTTTCAACAGACGGCTCTTCTGGTAGCAACGTCAATTAATTCCTTTGCGGGCTTTGATCGATGCCGGAGAATGATTCGGCTAGAGAATGAGTCGGCCGGTAGCATCGAGGTTGAAGAAGCCGACCAGGCGCGCGAGGGAATCAATTCCCTCGCTACACAATGAGCCGTCCGTTGAAACGGACTCTGCCTTCCTGGAAGGCGGTTAACTCTATCCCCGCGCCTCACGTTTTTCTACTCTAAGAGAATGACTCGCATACCACGATACAAGCGCTTCGCGCTACGCCAGTGCTTTGTGTTTCTGTTCCTCTTCCCCGCCCTCGACCTCCCCGCCGCCACACTGCTTGTCCCCTCAGAATACGAGACCATCCAAGAAGCGGTCGATTCGGCAACGGAGGGTGACACAATCATTCTTTCTCCTGGGATTTATAGCGAATACGTTCGGTTGCGCGAACTGAATGTTACGATCCGATCGGAGAATCCAAACGATCCGGAAATTGTCACTTCCACTATAATCGGCAACGGGACAAATGAAGACGAATCCTGTGGAATTGAGTTCCCTCGGAATGAAATCAATGGAATCGTGATTATGGGTCTTACATTTCAAAGGTGCGTCGTGGGAATTAGAGGAAACACTTCGGCGGCTTCGATCCTTGGGTGTCATTTTCTAAGTAATTTATTTGGAATCGTTTCCCTTGATGGGATGATCCGCGACAGTCTGTTTATCGACAACACGAGTGCAATTCTGGGGGGCAATGGAGAGATCACGAATAACACCGTGCTTGGCAAAGGGAAGGAATTGCTTGCCCGTTCAGAAACCATTTCTTCCTACGAGGGTATCATTGAAGGAAACGTAATTGCGTTCGGTGTGGCAATTGCTGGTCCGGGTATTTACAATTGCAGTGGATTCATCGCGAACAATACGATCTTCGGCAATGTGGCGACCAATGCCATTACCAGTCCCAGAGTACGCCCCATCGGAGGCGGCATCACCAGCTGCACCGGAACCATCCGTAACAACATCCTTTGGGGAAACACAGTGGATGGGGAACCAGTGCAGATCGTCGATTCTTCGACGCCCGAGTATTGCTGCATCCAGGGCTGGACCGGGGGTGGTATTGGAAACATCTTCACCGACCCGCTATTTGTCGATCCCTTTGCCCATGATTTTCGACTTCAATCCAACTCCTTTTGCATCGATTCGGGAGGTACGGTGACCGGGTCTTCTGTTGACCTGGACGGGACCCTGAGAGGAATGTCTTCCACACAGGAAACGCGGGGGGATGGCTCAAACGTTGACATCGGCGCTTATGAGTTTATTGGAAACGTCCCACCGAACTCACCTCCAGAGCGTCCCCTTCATCTCTCACCCGTCGATGGAAGCGTAGGGGTGTCCATTGGACCCGCTCTGGAAAGCGGTGGCTACACGGACCCGAATTTGGGAGACCTGCATTCGGCCAGCCAGTGGCAGGTGGATGACGATGGCGGATTTGAAAGTCCGGAATTGGATTCCGACCTGGTCATCACCCACCTGACGAAATTTCGCGCTTTTGGCGGGACGCTTGCTCCCTCCACCGAGTACTACTGGCGGGTGCGCCACATGGACAACCGCTACACCTGGGGCGACTGGTCCGAACCGACACGGATGACCCTGGAAGCCTTCGATGCCCTTTTTGTCCCTCTCGATTACCCGACCATCCAAGCCGCCGCCGATGGCGCTTCCGAGGGCGATCTGGTGGTCGTACGGGGTGGTCTCTACCAAGAGAACGTGGTTTTTCCCGGCACCAACTTTCACCTTCGATCAGTCGATCCCTCCGACCCGGAAGTCGTGGAAGGAACAATCATCCACGGCGTCCCTGTGGAAGGAGCGACTTACTATTCCGTTCTGACCTTCAATGGAACCGAGACTCCCGATTTTGTCCTGGAAGGGTTGACCATCACGGGAGGAGATGCAATAGACGGAGGAGCGATATTCGGAAACGACAACTCTGCATTCATCAAAGGGAACTTGTTCCAAAAGAATGGCGCGTTGGTCTTTGGAGGAGCGTTGTATCGATGTAACGGTGTTATCGAGGATAATCATTTCCATAATAATACCTCATCCACAGGAGGTGCAATCTATAGATGCAATGGTGATATCGTAAGAAATACTTTTTTGAGAAACGATGCGAGGAGTGTTGGCGGTGCTGGTAGTCAATGCAATGAAGGAGAGTTCCGATTCAATCTCGTTTGCCAAAATACCTCCGGGGAAGGTGGTGCTTTCTTTCGGTGCGATTCGGATTTTTTCTCCAATATTATCAATTTGAATACCGCCACGGGTGCCGGCAATTCCTTTTCAAGCTGTAACGGATTGATCATGAACAACACCCTTTACGAGAACGGCCGAGGAATCGGGAGTTTTTTTAATTGCCCATCAGCGACGATCCTGAACAACATCATCCTGGACCCTGACGGATTGGTACAAAGTGCCGAGCCGAGATATTGTGTGGTCTATTTTCCCTCAACCGTCGGAGGAGTGGGAAACTTTCTTGCGAATCCTCGCTTTGTCGATTCCGCCAACGGCGACTTCCGTCTTCGTGGGGACTCTCCCTGCATCGATGCCGGAGGTCTCTACAGTAATGTTCGCAACACCGATTTCGATGGAAATCCACGTCCAGTTAAAGGAGTGAATGTCGAACGAGGGGACGGCACACTCGCGGATATCGGGGCATTCGAGTTCCAAATCTTCGAGAACCCTAGGTCCGATATCACCTCCGACACCCAGGTCAATCACCTCGATCTTTTCCGGTTCCAGTCAGGCTGGGATCAGACATTCCAGTCCTATCCCCTAGACCCTCGCGATGTCGATGAGGACATGGAAATCGATGGCGACGATCTTCTCATCCTGTTGAACGATTGGGGTGTGACGACGGGGCCGTGAGGGCAGGAGATCTGGAACTGGAGATTCCATTCTTCCCTGGATATACTCAACCTGGGAAAGCCTTCGAAAAGGTCGTCCTGAATGAGTGGAGATAGGAGATTCAAGGCATGGCAAACGCACTCCCCGAAATTAACCATCTTTCGAAGGACGAACGACTGAGTCTCATGGAGAGACTGTGGGAGAGTTTTGAAAGACACTCCGAAGATCTGCCGTTAACCGATACACAGCGGGACGAACTCGATAGGCGTGTGGAGGCCATGGAAAAAGACGGAGACCCGGGTATCCCATGGGAACAAGTGGTTCAAAAGATTCGAGACAAGAGGATTTGGGAAGCGCGATCCTAGACTCTATCCCCGCATCACACCCTGTTCTATAATCCAAGAATGACTCGTACACCCCGAGAAAAATACTTCGCGCTACGCCGGTGCTGCGTGTTTCTCTTCCTCTTTCCCCCCCAACCCCCACCCCCCCCCCCACAGGGTTGTGCCCAAGAAAAAAAAGCGATACAAAAATGGGAAGACCCCCATT
>JAJDBZ010000228.1 GCA_029261095.1 Candidatus Omnitrophota bacterium
GCGGAAGGACGCTATCCCACCGATCAGGGTTTCGATGAGTGGTATGGCATCCCCAATTCGACCGACGAGAGCCTTTGGGTAGCGAATGAAATGTTCCAGAAGTATCGGAAATTAGCGGAGGAGACCGGCAAAAATCCGATGCTCAAGCAAGAGCACATTTATTCGGCCAGAAAAGGCTCACCGGCAAAGGTGGTGAAGGTCTACGATGTGCCGGCAAGAATCGAGTTCGACCGTGAAGTCACCGACCATGCCAAAGACTTCATGACACGCCAGGCCAAAGCCGGTAAACCGTTCTTCCTGTATCTGCCCTACACCCAGACGCATCTGCCGGTTTTGCCGAGTAAAGAATTTCAAGGCAAGAGTGGTAATGGCAAATGGGGCGACGTGCTCATGCAGATTGATGCCTATACCGGTGAATTGCTGGATAAGGTGGATGAGTTGGGTATTGCCGACAATACTATTTTCATTTTTACGTCGGATAACGGCGGCGAGTGCACCCCCGGTTACCAGGGATGGAGCGGCCCATGGAGTGGTTCCTATTTCACGGGTAAGGAAGGGTCATTGCGGGTGCCGTTTATTGTCCGCTGGCCCGGCAAAGTTCCGGCCGGCAAGGTCTCCAACGAGATCGTTCACCAGTTTGATCTGTACGCAACATTGGCAAACATTGCCGGTGGTAAGGTGCCGACAGATCGTATCATCGACAGTATGGACATGACGGATTTCTTCCTGGGAAAACAAGAGGCGTCCGGTCGAGACGGCTTTGTGGTCTATGTCGGTAACGATGTTCACGGCGTCAAGTGGCATAACTATAAGATGATGTTCAAGGAGTTTGAAGGAGGGCTTGGTAGCGGGAAGCTGAACGTGTTCCCTCTGCCTCACTTTTACAACCTCTATGATGACCCTAAAGAGGAATATCCCGTAACCAAAGCAATGGGAGGCGCTTTATGGCAACGTTGGGGACATGGGCCGATTCTGACAGAGCATATGGAGTCGTTGGCCAAAGAACCAGCAATCAAGCCGGGTACGCTTGATCCGTATGTGCCTGCAAAAAAGAAATAGCAACCCGAGCCGTGCAAGCCGCGCCGGAGATTCCTTCGGCGCGGCTTGCAGACTTGCTGAGGACAGACGGCGTAATAAAAACGGAAAGTCTAAATAATGTTAACCAATAGATTCACACTTGCAGAGAACGCAGCAGTGGTACTGCTCCTTGTGGTGAGCGTACTGCTCTTCACAGTACCGTCTGCACAGGCACAGAGCAGCGGCCTCCTGCCCCTGCCCGACTACTCTGGTGATTTTGCCAATCGCTCTTACCTGTTAGGCGATTCTGGGGGAAAGCGAGATGAATGGGCCAAGAAAGGGCTCACTTACGATATCGATTATAACCAGTATTTCCAGGCTGTTACCGATGGCGGACTGGAAAGAGATTCGGAGTACGGCGGCACCATCTTCTACAACGTCAATCTCGATTTTGATCGAATGGGCCTTATCCCTGGCGGCCTGCTGACGATGCGCGCCAGTTCGCGGTACGGGAAATCGGTCAACGACATCAGCGGCTCCGCTGCTCCGGTCAATACGGATGCGAGCTACCTGACGGCCTCGAGCCCGAATGAAGATATCGGCCTTTGGCTCCCGGTGATCAACTACACGCAGTTCTTCAGTGAGGAGTTCGCCCTGGGTTTCGGCAAGTATGACACCATGGATTCCCCTAACGAATTTGCGGGTGGCCGGGGTAGAAGCCAGTGGTGGAATCAGACCATCAATACGGCCCTGTCACCACTGCTGGCCGTCCCCAACGTTACAACCGGGGTCTCGCTCCTCTTATTTCCCAGTCCAGACACGACGTTTACCGGCCTGGTTGGCACGATTACAGATGAGTCCAACAGTTCCGGTTTCGATGATTTCGACGACGGCATGTTTGCGATGGGCCTGCTCACCTACCAATACCAGCTCGGCGGGCTGCCGGGTGGCTTGGCGGTCACGGCCGGATATGGCTGGGATCGCGATTTCACTGAATTGAACGGTCGCATAAACATTGACGAAGGACAGTTGGAGCTGACGACGAAGAATGACACCTGGTTTGCTCAAACCTCGTTCTGGCAGTACCTCTGGACCAAACAAGCTGTGAAGCAACAACCCATCGACGTCAACGACGGACGGCAGGATCTACAAGGGGTAGGGGTCTTTCTTCGCTTGCAAACTGCCGATCCGGACACCAACCCGCTGGATTACAGTATCACTGGCGGTATTAGTGGCAAGGGTCTGATTCCCGGCC
Source organism: Candidatus Omnitrophota bacterium (assembly GCA_029261095.1). GTDB lineage: Bacteria > Hinthialibacterota > Hinthialibacteria > OLB16 > OLB16 > JACKFH01. The sequence goes on from JAJDBZ010000228.1 coordinate 2,273, forward strand.
GCGACAATGACGCCATGGGTATCGGATACGTTTATAACAAGTTGTCAGATGACCGGCTTTTAACCGCCGTCGGGATCGACACTCAGTCCTCGGTTTGGGAGTTATTCTATAACATCGAACTGACCCCGGCTGTTCACCTGACCCTGGATGCGCAAGTGGTGGATTCAGCCTTTCCGGACATTGACACGGCGACGATCCTGGGAACGTCGATACGAATTACTTTCTGAGTCCGTTTTCTAATGGCCGGGTAGCGCACGCAGTCAGGGCTGTGAGGTCACAATCTATGATTCACAGACTCGGAGTATGCTCCAGACGGATCACCCGAATGCGGGGATCAATAGCTTGAACAAAGATGTGAAAGCGAACGCGGATGGGTCCTTTGACATCTACTATGGTCCGACAGCCCCCAAGGGCAAGGAGAGCAATTGGATCCAGACCATCCCCGGCAAGAGCTGGTTCATCATCCTACGCATGTACGGACCGCTCGAGCCCTGGCTGAACAAAACCTGGCGCCCGAGTGAGCTTGAGCTGGTGAAGTAGTATCTGGACAAGAATATGAAAATCAAAAAGGAACAGATTATGAAAATGAAAATATTGTCAATGCTTGCAATCGCCGGTTTTCTGGCAACCAGTGTGGCGGTACCGATTCGCGCTGAGACTGCTGCGCAGACGCAAAACCTGTTTGAGACGGCGGGGCAGAAGGAAATCGCAAGTGACTTCGCACCGGCTCCGGACAAGATCAAGACGGAGTTTGGTACGCTGACTTTTGAAGGCGGCGCCTTCCCGACGGAAGAGTCCACAGCCGAAATCTATGACGAGCTCGATCTGCAGCGCGCCACTCAGGCCTACATGGACTTTTTCCCGGCGCTTTCGCTCTACAGCATCATCAAATCCCAAATTCGGGATTTCGGATTCAAGACCGCCTCGGACGTGGGCGTGATGGCCGACTTTATGAAGCCGAGCGAAAATTATCTCACTGGAAACGACATCACCGTCTATGCCTTTGCCTCCATCGATCTAAAGGTGGATGGACCTACCGTGGTCGAGATTCCACCGGGCATGTATGGCAACGCGAACGACGCCAACTTCAAATATCTGACAGACTTTGGGCCGACCGGTCCAGACAAGGGCAAGGGTGGCAAATACCTCTTTCTGCCTCCGGGCTATAAAGGCAAGGAACCGAAGGACTACTTCATATTCCGCTCCCCGGGCTACCGCATTTGGGCCATGATGCGTGGCTTCGGTGAAGTCGGCAATGGCGATCAGGCGGTCGCCTGGTTTAAGGAGCGTCTCAAGGTGTACCCGCTGTCCTCCGGCCCCCGGGAACACACCGCCACCAATTGCTCTGGAATAGGGGCGAATACCCTGCCGCCGGAAGACGGCTCGGTCTTCACGATGCTGAACGAGATCATTCAGTATGAACCGACGGAACTGTTCGACAAAGAACTGTTGGGCCGTCTGGCTACGCTGGGTATCGAAAAAGGCAATCCTTTTGAACCGGATGAACGGATGAAGAAGATTTTTGACCAGGCAGCCAAACAGGGTGTTGCCATGTCGCGGGCCATTGTCTATGCCTCGCGCGATCCTGAGATCAAATACTGGCCAAACCGTCACTGGGAAAAAATGTTCATTCGTAACACTACGTTTATGAACGACGGACACAGTGATATTGACGCTCGTACCCTCTGGCACTACCAGGCCATTTGCGTTTCACCCAACCTGCTCTCCACCACGCCGGGCGTGGGCACAGCCTATCTCACCGCGTTCAGAGACAAAGAGGGGGCCTATCTGCTCGGCGGCAAGAACTATCGTCTTCGCGTTCCGGCAAAGCCCCCAGTCAAGCGCTTCTGGGCCGTGACCGCCTATGATCCCATGAGCCGTAGCCTGCTCGATTCGGGCGGCAACATAACCATCGGCGGCATGAGTGATCCCGAAACCAACGCAGACGGCTCGGTGGATATTTACTTCGGTTCGAAAATGCCGGAAGGGAAAGAGAAGAACTGGATCAAGACCGATCCGAAAAAAGGCTTCTTCGTGGTCTTCCGGTTTTACGGTCCGCTGGATGGTTACATCAATAAGAGCTGGGTATTAAACGACTTCGAACTGGTCAAATAGCATCTGGATAAAGACTATGAGAACTAAAAAGGAGAATATGATGAAAATTCAACAAACATTTACGTTGGTGATGGCCGGATTTTTAGTAATTTGCATGGCCGCAACCGTCTGGGCCGTACCTCCAAAACTGAAGATGACAACCGACATTCCGGATTCCATTACAGCTCCGGACAAGGTGGAGACCTCCATCGGAACGCTTAACTTCTTCGACGGCGTGCCCACGGATAAGACGGTCGATACCGTTTATGACTATCTCGACCACTCACGCGCGGTGGAGGTGTTCCTGAACTCCATCCCGGCCATCTCCATCGCCACTCTGCGGGAAGGCCAGGCGAGCGTCGGCGCCGACACTTGCAACAAGATCTGCATCTGGGACACCCTGATGGACTCCACGACGCTGCTTCTAACCGGGAATACATCGACCATGTATGCGGTGGGTTTCCTCGACCTGGAGAAGGACGGCCCCTCGGTGATTGACCTTCCTCCCGGGATGCTGGGCATCCTGGATGACATGGCCTTCCATTACATGACCGACCTGGGCGTCGCCGGACCGGACAAGGGCAAGGGTGGCAAGTTCCTCGTCCTGCCGCCGGACTACAAGGGCGATGTTCCAGATGGCTACTTTGTGGTGCCCTCCAATACCAACGGTGTTTGGGTCTTCATGCGCGGCTATCTGGACAAGGGACTCAAGGCCGCATCGGACAACATCCGCAACAACCTGAAGGTTTACCCGCTAACCAAGGCATCCAACCCTGACGAGATGGAGTTCATCAATGTCTCGGGGAAGAAGATGAACACGGTGCTTCCCAACGACTACAGCTTCTTTGAAAAGCTCCATGCACTGATCCAAACCGAACCTGCCGATTACCTCGGCCCCGAAGCCAAGGGAATGATGGCCGCTATCGGTATCGAAAAGGACAAACCGTTCAAGCCCGACGCCCGGATGAAGAAGATCCTGACCGATGCCGCCGCCATCGGCAACGCCGCCGCGCGTGCCATCAGCTATTTTCCGCGCGATTCGGGCAACCTGCTCTACGGGGAAGAGAGCGCCTGGGTCATGGCCTATGCCAACAAGGACACCACCTTCACCACCAATGGCGCCTATCGTCTTGATCCACGCGTCCTTTTCCACTTCGGCTATATCTGCGTCTCTCCGGCGATGGCTGTGACGGTCCCCGGAAAGGGGTCTGACTATGGCCTGGCAATGCTTGATTCCAATAAACAGCCGCTGGATGGTTCGAAAACTTACAAACTGCATCTGCCGCCGAATCCGCCGGTGAAGGATTTCTGGGCGGTGACCATGTATGACACGCAGACTCGCTCGCAATTGCAGACCGATCAGCAGTTCCCGACTCTTGGCAGTCAGGACAAGGGCCTGAAGAAAAACACCGATGGCTCGTATGACATCTACTTCGCTCCCAAACCGCCTCAAGGTCAGGAGAGCAACTGGCTGCAGACCATTCCCGGCAAGAGCTGGTGGATTGGCCTGAGAATGTACGGCCCCGAACAGCCTTGGATCGATCAGACCTGGCGACCCGGAGAGATCGAGTTGGTGGAGTGATTGAAGTCTGTTCGAGGAAATCAATTTCCAGCGAGGTGTGCCAGGCTCTCACGTTATGGCAAACCGCTGATAACTACCGAATCAAATGGAGGAAATACAGATGAAACCGAAAGCACTCATCGCTCTTGTCGCAGGTTGTCTGCTCTTTGTTGCTATCACAACATCGGCCCAGGCGAACAAAGTTCAAGAAACTTATCTGGGTACACTTGAATATCAGGACCAGACCATCACTAAAAAAACGGCAGAGTTGTTACATCGTCAGATTCTGCTGCAGCGAGCTACCCAGCTGGTGACCTGGGCGATGCCGATGATGAATTTCGAACAACTGTATCCGGCAATGCTGAGCAACCAGAAGATGAGTGAGGACGATGTCTTCTTCAGTTTGTGTGACGGCTACGACGGTGTCTATCCGTACATGACCGCCAATGTCACCACTCCCTACACGATCGCGATGTCCGATCTCTCTAAGACTGGGCCGGTGGTACTCGATCTACCCGCTGGAGAGATCTACGGAGTGGTCAACAATGCCTGGATGCAGCCGATCAAGGAAATCAACGGCAAACCGGGAAAGCTGCTGCTGGTTGGTCCCGGACAGCAGGTGTCCAAGGACTTCAAGGGTGAGATCGTCCAGTCTGACACCTTTCTGGTTCTCTATTTTTATCGGGCGCTCGGTACCGGAAAGGAAGCAGCGGAACTGAGAACGGCAGTACAGGTCTACAAGCTGTCGGACGCCGCCAACCCACCGAAAACCAATTTCGTCAAATACGAGCCCAAGCCGGGCGACAAGATCGAACTCAACACCCAACCCCGCGACATGCGTTTCTGGGAACAGGTGAACGATTACGTCCAGCGAGAGCCGATGGCCGACCGAGACCGCTTCTTCTATGCCTGGCTGAAAGACCTGGGCATCGAAAAGGGTAAACCCTTTAAGCCGACTGCGGATCAAAAAGAGATTCTGCAGCAAGGCTTGGACGTGGGCATGGCCATGTCACAGGCGATCTCCTTCAATAAAACCAGGAACATGTTCCCAACAGCTCTCTATGGCAAGAATTCCGGCTTTGAAGATGCGATGGCGGGGATGAACCCGAAAATAGACCTGGAGAACTATTCCATGTTCAATGAGCGGGCATCCTACGGTTTTGAGGCGACGACCACGTCGGCCGGCATGGTGTCACGCACGCCCGGTGAAGGCTCCGCTTATTTGGGGAGTTATTACGATTCCGACGGTAATGCGCTGATGGGGGGCAACAACTACAAACTCCACATTGAGCCCAACCCACCGGCGGCCAACTTCTGGTCAGTTACCGTATATGACATCGAGAATCGATTGATCATTCGCAATGAAACCAAACGTTCGGACCGTTCGTCCCGCACTGAAGGTCTTATCAAAAACACTGACGGCTCTGTTGATTTGTACTTCGGACCCAAAGCACCCGCTGGCAAAGAGGTGAATTGGATCCAGACAAATAACGGGCAGTCCTTCTTTGTCTACCTGAGACTCTACGGCCCAGAGCAGGCCTATTTCGACCAGTCTTTCCCGATGAACAAGATAGAGAAAATCAAATAAAGGAGAGCACCTATGAAAACGACCCGCGTATTGCAGTTTCTTTTGGTTGGGATTCTTGGCGTTTTGGTTTTCATTGGAACTGCAAATGCTGCAGACAAATATGACCTGGTTATTCTTGGGGGGCGAGTAATGGACCCTGAAACCGGCCTTGATGGCGTGCACAATGTTGGCGTTGTGGACGGCAGGATTACCGTGATAACCAAGGAGAAAATCGAAGGCAAAGAGACCATCGACGCAAGTGACCATGTGGTAGCACCGGGTTTCATCGATACCCATGTGCACGTTGTCGATGTGCCCTTCTGCCAGAAGCTGATGCTTCGTGACGGGGTCACGACACCACTTGATCTCGAAGTGGGTGCTTATCCGGTTGACCGGTTCTACGACACGCTCGAAGGCCGGTCCCAATCCAACTACGGCGCGGCGGTGTCGAGCCTGGGGATTCGCGAGAAGGTCTTCAACCCCAAGTATAAATCCAAGACGGGCATCATCACCACCGACATCTTCGCGAAAGACGAACATTCGTTCGTTGATATGAAGTGGTCGGCGACCGTCCCGACCGAAAAACAAATCGGGCAAATCAACGAGATGGTTGAGGACGGACTGAAACTGGGTGCCCTGGGGATTGGTGTGCCGGTTGGTTACATGACTCATGGTGTGACTTCCAAGGAGACATCATCGTGGCAGCAACTCGCCGCGAAATATGGCCGCGCCACCTTCCTTCACGGACGTTTCTCAAGTCAACAGGCACCGACTACCGGTATTCTTGGCTTCGAAGAGTTGCTTGCTAACGTGGGTGTGTATGGGGGAGGCTTGCTCCTACAGCATATGCACCAGCAGGCCCTTGGAGAAACCAAGGAGGCCTTGCAGATGGTTGACGGTGCCCGTAAGAACGGGTTGTCGGTTGTGGCGGAAATCTATCCATATAATTACGGTGCCACCATCGTCGGTGCCGACTATTTGCACCCTGACAACTACGGACCCAACATGGGGCGCACCTACAAAGACATCATAGAGGTGGCCACGTTGAAACCTTTGACCAAAGAGCGATACGAGAAGTTGGTGAAAACCGCACCGTCGACGGCGGTCATGTTTTATGGCGCCAAGGAAGACGATTTGTATCGTGCACTCGCTCATCCTGGAACTATAGTGGCCAGCGATGCATTCCCGCTAACGATGATAAGAAATGGCAAAATGGCGATCGACTGGGATACTCCGTATGATGCGGTGCAAGGCCATCCGCGAGCCGCCGGAACCAACGCAATCGTCCTGCGGATGGTTCGGGAGAAGAAACTGATGCCACTGATGACCGCCATCAGCAAGATGACCTATTTGCCGGCGCAATTCCTCGAACAAAATGGTGTGGCACAGATGGCGTTCAAGGGGCGTATCCAACTCGGAGCCGATGCGGACATTACGATTTTTGACCCCAAAACCGTGGGAGATAATTCGACCCCAAAACAAGCGGGCTTGCCATCGACCGGAATCCCTTACGTCATAGTCAATGGCACCGTTGTGGTGAAGGACTCCAAGGTCCTGAAGGGGGTCTACCCGGGGAAAGCGATCCGACTTCCGGTGATGTAATGGTGGTCGGAACGTAAGTGGGTTATGGAACCCACTAAAGCTGCTGTCGGGCGCCGAGGAAGCCCGGCCGGCTGAAACAATACCAACAAAGGAAAGCAGAAAACAATGAGCCTATTGAAGAACACCCCGGTCTTTGAGTTCATAGACGGCGATTACAGCAAGCCTCGTCATGTAATTGTGGCGGGAAGCCACGAAGAAATCGGTTTCGATCTCGCGACCATCGCGAAGAATGACTACGGCTGCCAGTTGGGACTCTATGACGATCCGATTTATGCGCGAGGTCGTAAAGCGTACATGGAACTGCACTGGCCGGAAATGGCGGAAAGATCAAGAGGGGTCCGCCGGGCGTATGGTCTTTCTGAAAACGATGTGGTCTTTGATTCGAACTCATTACCATACGATTGGTATGATGCTGCGAAGAGCGGGACTGCGGCTGACTTGACGACCTGCTCCGCAGCCATGTTGCCTATCGAAAAGAGCGATAGTGGCGTCTTTGTCTCCAGGAACTATGACATGATGGCGATGGTCATGTGGAGTGAAGTTTTTGGGAAGAAAGCCCCGGAAGGTTCCTATCGGTTTGCCGAGCGCTATATTGTTCTGGAGACTCGGCCGGACAAGGGATACAAGAGTATCCAAATTGGAGGGAACGAAGCTCTTCACCCTTATGTTGATGGTATCAATGAAAAAGGGCTTTATGTAACCGTGTTTCACGACCCGGATTCCATCGGGAATGAAGGCACTCCATGCTCAGGGATGACGATTGCAGGACTCCCCCTGACCCAGGTACCCACCTTGCTGCTGGACACTTGTGCCTCAGTCGAAGAGGCCAAACTGAAGATTCTTGAGAATCGGGTTACGCAGACGATGATGCGCGTGCATCTATTGATTGCGGATGCCACCGGTAATGCCACCGTCTTTGAACTGACTGGTCAGGGAGAGTATTGCTTCACCGATCGCAAGGCCAATGAACCTCTCTTTGTCACAAATCATGAGCTGGCCAAGTATCCTGACCCGGGTTCCTATCCCGATTTCGATCGTAATGCGGAGCATAATACCTATGCCCGCCAATTGCTTCTCAGGGATGCGTACGCCGGACTTAGCGCACCATTCAAAATCGAAGACGTCAACGCGATGACTGACGCGGTGCACTGTTCTTTTGTGGATTCAAAGAAAGCTGAATCCGGTCCGTTGGAACGGACCTTGAGTAATTGTACTTGTGACCTTAGCAAACCTGAACTCAGTGTTCGCTGGTATTTGGGTGATGTAAAACCCATCCCCGGAACCAACCATATGGAAGACAGAATGTCTGACTTCTACACGTTTGGATTTGACGATTAATACTGCTTCTAAAATAGATGAATAACCATAGTCCAGGACTAGAGGCTGCATGAAGATCGCGTGCAAGTGGCCTTCGTGCTCAGGGTGACACCATTGTCATTAGTAGAGGGGTAGACCAATGAATACAAAAGAACAAATTGACAGAGATAACATTGAATCATCGATGAAAGAAATCAGTACCCATGGGGAAGGAAAACTCTCTCGCCTTGGTGTATTGGATGTGGTGGTGCTGAAAGGCACTTTTCTGGAGATGGGCCGCCAGTATGGCCACCTCATGAAAGAAAAGATCCTTGCGGTTCGGGACGAGCTGATCAAGGAGTACATCGATCCCGAGATTCTGAGCTATGACATCATGAAGCAGATCATCGGAGAGCCTTTTTACAAATCACAACCGAAGAGGATCAAAGATCTGTATGCGGGCATCTCTGAAGCCACCGGTATCGACGTGATCGAGCTTTCGACCATCGATCAGCAGTTCATGCTGGTGTTGTTGGCGCGCAGGACAGGTCAGACAGCCATGTGCACAGCACTTAGCGCCTGGGGAAGCAATACAAAAGACGGAACAACCTACACCGGCAGGAACTTCGATTTTGCCGACTATATCAGGGACATGATGCCCAAGTGGGGCCACGTGGTCGTCATGAACCCGACCGGTGGCGAAAACAGCGTCGCTGGCGTTGGCCTGGCCGGGATGGTGTCCGAGATCATCGACGGGATGAACAGTAAGGGTCTGTATTATGAATTCAACAACGGCGCCGGGACCATTGGCGCAACCATCTATTCAAATCGCACGCCCATTTACAGTCACGTATTCAATTGTCTGTTCGACTACGACACCATTGAAGAGCTGAAGATAAACTTCAACTCCAATCTCGCCAACTATCCCTCGATCATGATTACGGCAGAGCCCAAACAGGGACAGGCCTTCGAGGTGGCGACGGACGCCTACACGGCTCCGGAGCCGGAGCAGAAGGATCTGATGTGTCGTGGCAATCAGTTCATCGATCCGTCATGGGGCATCCCCGACCTGCCGTCGCCTGCGGCCTGGTATTCCAGAACCCGCCGGGAGACCTTCACCAAACTGGTGCAAGCGGCTGCTCCCAACGTGGATGCGAAGGCGATGATGCAGATTCTCAACACGGAGATCTACGACAAGGACAACGACTGGAAGCAGGTTGACGGCATGACCGTCTTCGAAAACCGGCCGAAGGGCGGGGATGTCACAGTGTGGCAGGTTGTGACTCATCCGGACGAACGGAAGATGTGGGTCCGTATTCCTACATACAGCGGCTGGATGGAGTTCGATCTGAAAAAGCTGTTCACTTGAGAAAGCGAGAGAACTTGGACGCCGAGTTGATCACCGAATTCGAGGAAGGGATGATGACCCGGCTGCGTATTCATCGCCAGCGGTGGAATCTGTGACTTTCACCTGTTCCACGGCGCACTGAATCGATGTCAAACGAAGATCGCAAAACAGTAAGCCACCAAACGGCCAAG
>JAJDBZ010000229.1 GCA_029261095.1 Candidatus Omnitrophota bacterium
CTTAACCGCCGAAGAACAGGTCGCATCGATTGTGAGAACCCTTTCGGATTACGCTGAGATGACCAAACCCCGCATCGTGGGTCTGGTGGGTGTGGCGACCATGGGCGGGTTCTACCTGGGGGGCGCCGGTGGGGTGGATATCCCCCTGCTGCTGCATGCCCTTGTGGGCACAGTTCTGCTCGGTTGCGGAGCCAACTCCCTGAACATGTACCTGGAGCGTCACTCGGACCGTCTGATGAAAAGGACCGAGAACCGCCCCCTCCCCTCTGACCGGATGCAACCGATCGCCGCCTTTCGATTCGGGATCGTCTCTTGGCTGGGCGGGTTTGCGTATCTCGCCCTGTTCACCAATTGGCTGACAGCCTTCATCGGCTGGAGCACCGTTGTGTTGTACCTGTTTGCTTACACCCCTCTCAAAAAGAAGTCAGTTCTTTCCACCCTGGTGGGGGCTGTACCGGGGGCGCTGCCGCCGATCATCGGATGGACCGCGGCGGGTGGGGCATTGAATGTTCAAGCGCTTTCACTCTTCTCGATCCTCTTCTTTTGGCAGTTGCCCCACTTCATGGCGATCGCGTTCATGTACCGCGAGGATTACGCTCGCGCCGGGATGAAGAACTGGGCGGTGGCCGATTCCGATGGTTGGCTCTGTGCCCAGCAGGCGGTGTTGCACACCCTGATTCTGATCCCGGTGACTCTGACTCCTACATTGCTTGGGATGGCCGACGGCCTCTATTTCGCGACCGCGGTCCTTCTTGGTATCGGTTTCCTTGGATTCAGTCTCTGGTTCATGAGGAACAGAACGAGGTGGCATGCGCGCCAGCTCTTTCTCTACTCTGTGGTCTACCTTCCCGTTCTTCTCCTTTTCCTCATGATCGATTCGAAGGGGGTCTAGTCGGACCTCATGGATGACGATTACCCCGCGGTTGAAATCACCGAAGTCGATCACTTTTATGGAGAGCGCCAGGCCCTCTCCGGAGTGACTTTTGATGTTCGCCCCGGTGAAATCTTTGGATTGCTTGGGCCGAATGGCGGTGGGAAAACCACTCTGTTTCGTATTGTCTCCACCCTCTTTGATGCGTCTTCCGGTTGCATCCGTGTGTTCGGAATGGATACAAAATCCCAATCGGATAGAGTCCGTCAGCAGATGGGAGTCGTCTTTCAATCCTTCAGCCTCGACAAACTGCTGACTGTGGAGGAGAACCTGAAATGCCAGGGACGTCTCTATGGTCTCTCCGGTTCCGACCTTCAGGAACGGATCGTCGATCGACTTAAAAAGGTCGGTCTTCAGGATCGACTGAAAGACCGAGTCGGGACCCTTTCCGGCGGGATGCAGCGAAGGGTCGAGATCGCCAAAGGGCTCTTGCACGAGCCCCGTTTGTTGTTGATGGACGAACCCTCGACTGGGCTGGATCCCGGGGCGAGGATCGACCTTTGGCGATACCTCAAGAAGCTTCAGTTAGAGGAAGGGACCACCCTCTTCCTGACCACCCACTTGATGGAGGAGGCGGAGAAGTGCGACCGATTGGGAATTCTTTCTCAGGGTAAGTTGGTGGGTCTCGGGTCGCCCTCCGAATTGAAGAATGAAATTGGCGGTGAGGTGGTCACTCTTGGGATCCAACATCGTGAGGGAGTCTCCGAAACCATCGCCTCGGCGCTCTCCACTGAAGTTCATGTTCACAACGGCGGCCTCCGATTTGAAATCCCGCAGGCGAAGGACCGAATCGACGAAATATTAAAACTCCTCCCCGAGGAACCCGAGTCGATCCACATCGGTAAAGCGACTCTGGAGGATGTGTTTATCCACCGTACGGGGCATCGATTTTGGGAAGAGGAGGAGCCACCGGCATGACCCCTCAACCCGGTCTTCTTAATCCGGCGTATGCCCTCTGCCACCGTGAGGTGACCCGATTCTTTCGTCAGCGCAGCCGGATCGTCGGCGCTTTTGGGACGCCACTATTGTTCTGGGTCCTGATCGGTTCCGGCTTGGGGAACTCTTTTCGGGGGATGGCGGGTTCGCAGATGAGCTACCTTGAATATTTCTATCCGGGGACCCTTGTCTTGATCCTTCTCTTCTCCGCCATTTTCGCCACCTTCTCGATCATCGAGGACCGTCACGCCGGGTTCTTACAGGGTGTCCTCGCGGCGCCTGTCCCGCGAATGAGCATCGTGCTCGGCAAGATTTTGGGTGGCGCCACACTCGCTTTCATTCAAGCCGTTTTGTTTCTCGTTCTCGCGCCAGCTATTGGGATCGCGGTTCATCCCGTGGGCTGGGTCATCCTTCTCCCGGTGCTCTTTCTCATTGCCATGTCGCTGGTTGCAATGGGTTTTTATTTCGCCTGGAGTCTCGATTCAACACAGGGTTATCACGCCATCATGAACATGGTGATGATCCCGATGTGGCTCCTCTCCGGGGCTTTCTTTCCTCAGGAAGGGGCCTTTGTTTGGGTCCGTTGGATCATGGCGATCAATCCCCTGACCTACGGGGTCGCGGCGGTCCGTCACTGCCTCTATTGGGGCGAGCCGCAAACTGCTGGGCTGCCGAGTCTCCCCCTGTCATTGGCAGGGATTGCGTTGTTTGGAGCCATCCTATTCGTTTTATCCTCATGGAAAATCCGCTCGACCACCGCGAGGGATCTCGGATGAGATCCCGGACAGGAGAGTTTTTATCATGACCCACGACACCGCGCACCCCGCACCCGACAGCCGCTCGCATCTGGCCCTCATCTCCGCTTGGGTTCTCTTCGGAGTTGTCTTCGCCGGTTTGCTCCTTTTCAAGTTCGTTTATATGCCGGCCGGAATCGAGACCGTGGGTTCGGATGAGATCCCGGTCTATGGAAAGGTTCCGAATACAACTCTCAGCGACACCTCGGGAAATGAGTTCTCGACCGCGGACCTCGAAGGAAAAGTCTGGGCGGTCTCTCTGATCTTTACCCACTGCGCCGCCTCCTGCCCGAGGATGACCAGCCAGTTCGCCCTCTTTCATCGGGATGTGACCGACCCCAACATTCGCTTGGTCTCCATCTCTGTGGACCCGGCGCGGGACACCCCCGAACGGATGAAAGAGTACGCGAACCTTGCGGGGGCGGATCTCGACCGTTGGCATTTTCTGACAGGCGATCTCAACACCATTGTCAATCTCGCCGAGAACCATCTCAAAGTGGGGAGTGGTCAGGAGATGGAAGACTTTTCCTCGCTCGCCTCGGACGCCTCACCCGAAGTGCAACTCGAAGAAGCAGTCGATGAGTTCATGGCCGATGAGTGGTCGGAGATCGATGCGCCACCGAAGATGACCGGCGAAGCAGAAACAGGCGAACACACGATTCTCCATAGCGACCGGTTTGTGTTGATCGACAAGAAGGGACAGATCCGCGGTTACTACCCGGGTCTCGAGGATGAGGGGTTGGAGAATTTGAAGAGGGACGCGTTGAGGCTGGTGGAGGAAGAATAAACCTAATCGGTGCTCGCGCGGAGTTGTACTCCGTGCGAAAGATTCTTTGGGGATTTGTACTCCCCATCCAGCTGCCCGTGGAGAGAATCTACCCTACGAATTCAGGGTCCGGAGTGCAACTCCGAACCAGCACCAATCTTGGAAAAAAGGAAGACAATGTCAGTCTACGATCTACCAGCAGTCAATGCCTGCCTCAACACTCTCGCCGCCATTCTCCTCGGGCTGGGTTTCTATTTCATCAAGAACAAACAGATCGATCGCCATAAGATCTGCATGATTTCTGCGTTCGCCGTTTCGGCTCTCTTTCTGGTCTGCTATCTCATCTACCACTATTTCGCCGGTTCGAAACACTTTCAAGGCGAGGGTTTTGTGCGTTATGTTTATTTCACCATCCTGCTCACCCACACCATTCTCGCGGTGGTCAACTTGCCGCTTGTTCTGGTCACCTTCTACCGAGCCTATAAACAGGAATGGATGCGACACCGAAAAATCGCGCGATGGACTTTCCCGATCTGGATGTATGTGTCGGTAACCGGAGTTATTGTCTATTTGATGTTGTATCAACTCTTTCCGGGCGGCGCCACCTGACCCGTTCGGATGACCAACCAAAGAACAACCAAGATTCCCAGTGTGCTGACTCCCGAAAAATCGAGGGCGATCAATCCGGCGGCCATGATGAGCAGTGTCCGTTCATAGGGGTTCGTGGGGCCGGCGAGAGCGAGTTGAACCGGAAGCGCTAAAGCCAGGTAGGGTTGCCATGTGATCGGGGAAATCAGTAATGGCACAATGAACCAGAAACGCCAGTTCATTCGTTTGATGCCGCCTATCACCAAAAGGACCCCACCGAGGAGGAGACCTGTAGTCGTTGGCGCGAGAGGCATCGGTAGGAAATTGTGAAGGAATCCGACCAAGGACAGGTTGTTTGGAACCTCCACTTTCGCCAAGGCTCTGGGTAAGGCGATTTCTCGAAAATTCTGGAAATGATCGAGTCCGACTCCGCCCGGAATCCAAACCACACAGGCTCCATAGAGAATCACGATCAAGGGAATAAAGATGAAGAGAAAAAGGCACCGGATCTCTTTTGGGTATCGAATCCACCTCAACAGGAAAGCAACCAACAGGGGTGCGAAATTTGGCTTGATCATAAGACCGAGCGCGATAAAGGCCGCTCCTAGGAGGATTGCCATTCGATTCTTTGATTGACAGTGAAGCCATCCCGCCACTACCAGCGCCGAAGCCATCACCGGAGTTTGTCCAATAAGGATGCCTCCCCAAAGAGGCGAAGACAAAATGAGAAACCCGTAGAGGTCAAATACTTGATCGCTCATGCCGGTCAATCGAATGCTTTTTCGAACGAGGACCCAGGCGGCTAATAGGTTGAGGATGGTGAAGATCGCGCCCGAGAGAGCCCTATCGAAACGGCCGAATCCGGAACAGGCCCAATAAATGGCGTAAGTCGGAAAAGGGAAACTGATGGAAGCGTTGGGGAGATC
>JAJDBZ010000230.1 GCA_029261095.1 Candidatus Omnitrophota bacterium
GAGTACGGATTTTCACTGCGTTCGTTTGGTTCGTTCGCGATGGTCATTGTCGCGCTCCTTTTGGTCATGACGCTTTACCAATCGGGGCGTGCTTTTGGCCTCGGTAAAACCGCGTCGGTTTCTCTGGTCGCCTTCGCTGGACTCCCAATTCTGTCTCAGATTTTACCTGGGTTGGGTAACCTCCTTTCAGGAATCGTGCCTCTGGTTCTTCTTTTCTGGCTCGGTTCGGCTGTCCTGACAGGAACAAACGGCTGGCATTCAAGGGCACGAGAGATTCCGAAATTATCGGGCAAGAACCCTTCCTTAGGGTTCGGAGAGAAAGACGAAAAGATCCTCACAAAACTCGACAAGGAAGAAAAGAAGGAAGGAAAAAGAGCCTACCGTCATTCCAACCACATTCTCAAGATTCTTCGAAGGATTCGTTCAGACTTGAGTAAGGAAGGTCTCTCGCAAAAAGGTCGGGAAGAGATTCAGTCCGAGATCAAGAAACTGGGTAAGGAGGAACACGAACTCGTGGCCGAACTTGCTCGTCTTCATGAACTCGTCCACAAGGTGTGGTCGGAGGGTGAGCGCGTGTACCGACAGGTTAAGGTAAATGTTCGTCAGGCTTCGGGCCGTCAAAGGAAGGGAATGAAACGAGTGGCTGAGGATGTGAGAAAAGAACTCACTCTCCAGCAGGCGTTAGAGACTTTGGGCGCTCGGTTCCGTCAATTCGATTCGGCGTTTCGCCAAGCGGTCTATCAGGCTGTAAGAGCGATTGAGAGAGGGCGCGCTGAAGAGGTCGTGCGCTGGGTGGACCACGCGATTTCCTGGGAGATTAAGGCCCAACAGATCTTGGGCGAAGTGAGGCTAGCTCAGAAGAAAGCCCACGCGGTTCTCCGACGGGAAATACGGGATTTGGAGGCGGTAGCGTGAAGGATCGAGTACGGTTTCTTAATGGCCCTCTGAGTCCTTTCGATCGCGGTTTCGAGCGGGAGGGAGAGCAAGATTTGTCGGAGCGTGAGGAGGAGTGAAGGGGGCTCGCTTGTTTTTGCCACGTTGGGCGGATGTGCTGCTTTCGCTGGACCAATTGCCCTCGCAGCAGCGTTACTTTCAGAGACTCTTAAGGGAGTGTTCGTCCGCTTCGAGTTACATTCGAGAAGTCCTCAAATCCTTGGAGGATCAGGGATTTCTCGAAGTCCGGCGTTCTTCTCATATCAACCGGTTTGTTTTCACTCCGCAGGGGAATGAACTCGTGTTTCATTTGCGTGGTGTGGATCGCTTGCTCAAGTCGTCTTTGGGGTTGAGGGCTGAGTATGTCCAGAGATCGCCTCGGTAGGCAGTCCAGGCCTCGAGAAAATCTTTGAGGATTCCGGTTTGATCTTTCCAGGCGGCGTTTTCTTCTTGCCTTTGCTGCTGTTCAAGACCAAAGATTTCGTGGCTGAGTTGGTCGATGGTCCGGTCGACTCCTTTGTTGTGTCCGACGTACTTTTGGTTGAACGTGTCGATTTTCGAATGGCAGTAGATGAGGGACTGGTCGATATTGTGGAGGTGTTTTCGCTTGAGGTTTTCTCGGTCTTCGAGTTGGTGGGTCAGAAGACCAAGGCGAAAGTTGTCCTGCTCGATTTTGTTTGTGAAAAACGAATCGATGGAGAACGGCTCGTGTTTTTGGGGTTCTGTTTGATTGATTGTGTCGAGAACGGAGTACTCAGGTACTTCGTCGAGTCTTCGCCAGGAGAGGGGTTGGACTGGTTTGATCTCGCTTCTTACTGTCCTGTATTGGTACTCGTCTTGTGGGTCCATCATGAGGTTTCACCGCGTGGTTTGCCGTCGAGGTACACGACCATGAGGGGCCTTTCGGTCTTGTCCTGGGCGACGTAGCAATAGAGTTTCTGGCCGGATTCTAGGGCGAGACCTGTGGCTATAAGTTTGTTGATGGTGATTCGGCTTGTTCCCTTTCGGTTCTTTTGGACGGGGCTAGTCCATCCAAACATTCCAAAGGTGGGGTTGATGATCCAGTTCGTATTCATGTTGTGACCTCTGAGTGGTTGTTGGGCTTTATCACCAGGGAATGGTCACGGATTTAAAAGGGTTGTGTCTCTCCACCGGGGCTGCTCGGACGGTCTCTTTCTACCTCTCGAGACGCGAAAAGAATTTAAACAACCACTCCTTACTCACACCAAAACAAGAAGAAACAGGTGGCGCGCTTAACCCCGCGCCGAACGTTCGGTCAGCGCATTCGGCCCCGGGTTCAATGCCCGTGGTCCCTAGTTGGGCCACAAGGCTCTTAAAGGCCTGTTTCTTCGGAGGTGTTTATGGGAATTCACGATTATGAGGGGATGTACGCGAGCGAACTGCGCAAGATTAAGGATTCAGAGATCTCGTCGAAGAACAAGGACCTCATTTTAAGGTTTCATGAGTCATTGGTGCTAGAAAACATCTCAAAGGCTCGCTTGGTGAATGTGCTAGGCACAATGAGGCGGTTCGTGGAAAAGTTGGGAATGGATTTGGACGCAGTGGGCATCGACGACATCAAATCGTCTGTCGTCGGGATACAGCAACGAGACGACCTTTCCGCGTGGACGAAGCGGGATTACAAGATCATCATCCGTCGCTTTTTTAAGTGGTTGCATGGAACGAAGGGATACCCTGAGATCGTTGACTGGATCAAGATTGGGGTCTCTCGATCTCAGCTGCGCCTTCCCGCCAACGGTGAGTTAATCACGTCTGAGGAGGGAAAGAACCTCATCGAAGCCGCCAGTCACCCTCGCGACAAGGCCCTTGTTTCGGCGCTGTGGGAGTCGGGCGCTCGCGTGTCTGAAATCGGTACACTTCGACTGAAGAATGTGCAGTTTGATCGGCATGGCTCCGTGATTACGGTGTGCGGTAAGACGGGATCAAGAAAGATACGCTTGGTCACGTCAACCCCGTACTTGTCGACGTGGATCAACTGCCATCCGACTAAAACCGATCCTGAATCGCCTCTCTGGGTCAATATTGGCCAGACACAGCGCGGACGGCAAATGAACTACGCGGGAATCTGCAAAGCGCTCAGAACCCTCGGGAAGAAGTGTGGCTTGAGAAAAAAGACGAACCCTCATTTCTTCCGACATTCACGCGCTACGCACATGGCGAATCATCTCACGGAGTTTCAAATGAACCAGTATTTTGGGTGGATCCAAGGCTCTAATATGCCTGCTATTTACGTGCACATGAGCGGCAAAGAAGTCGATAAGGCTGTCCTAGCCATGAACGGTATCGAAGAAGACCGGGAGGAATCAAAACGAGAGAAAGCAAGGGTTTGTCCACGGTGTGAAATAATCAACGACGTCTCAACGGAGTTCTGTTTTAAGTGCGGCGCTATTCTCGACGAGAAACATGCAGCGCAGTTCCAGGAGAAGGAGAATCACGAGGGTAGACTACGTTCGTTTTCCGACGAGCTCATGAATCATCTTTTGAAAGACGAAGAAGTGCAGAGGTTGATTGCGAAAAAGATGCAGTCTATTGGAGCCGCCGATTTCGCTTCGTAACTCTACTTTTTTCTGATCTCGTTTTCATTGGCGAGTTCAAGAAGAATTTGTATCCATTCAGGAACGTCGTTTTTCTGATTCATCTGAGAACCTCCCAGAGTCGTTCGAGTCGGTGATTGATTTCCACAAGTCTTTCTTCGATGGAAATCGCGCCTGAGTTTAGAAGAATGTCGCGAACGTAAGGAGCAAGGGCTATGTACCCCTTTTGTCGAGCGGCATTTTGAACGCGCTCGTGTTGGTCCTTTGTGACCCGAACTTTGATGATGTGTGTCTTTGCCATTCACAGTTGTAATCAAGCCGACCAATTAGGGCTTTGGGGAGGGAATCGGGATAAGACCCGAGATAAAACCACTTGACCGCTTATCAAGCACGAGTTCTTCCACCTATTTACGGTTTTGAACGTTCTTCTTTTTTCAGTTCTATGGTAGCCTCTCAAGAAATCTGGGAGCATTTAGCCCTATGGATTTGCATTTTGGTATGGGAGATGGAAACAAATGCCTCGACCCACCTGTCAACTCAACCTCACCTTAGATGTCCCAACCGCCGAATACGTCGAAGAACTCGCGTTCGCCGCTCACAAACGACCAAGCGGCATCGGAAGAGAACTTTTACTGGAACGATTGGAATTGGCGAAAGCAGGATGGAAGGACGGCGACGAGGAAACCAAAGAACTCCTCAAGAAAATTCTTTCGGCTTCCGTTCAGAAGCGAAATAAAATTGAGGATTTGGTGAAATAGACCGATCGTCTGGTGACAGACCAGGAGGTCGAGACACCTCTGATTGGTATCCCGTGCTGGGACCGGGAACTTTCAGAATCGCTTCCCTCCCTCTATTGGGATTTTGAGGCCGAAGGATTGACCAAGAGATTCAGCATGTTGACCAGATTCAGCGGCAAATCAGGATTAGCCTCGATGGCCCCGACTTCCCGATTGAAATCCTCACCCGATCCCGGGTAAAGAATCCCCGCATACCTGACCACCCTCTTGTGCCTCCCGAAAACTCATCCCTGTCGAGATAGATGGCAGAAAGCACTCGACGAATGCCGTACTTTGTAGGGTTGACATAACTGCTGAAGTGTAACGTCTGAGAGGGGGGTTGAGACGGGTGTGAGCGGGGCCCGTGTCTTCTTGGTGTTTTTCGTATTTGCGTTTTTGCTAAGGTTTTTTCACTTTTTTTATTCGAATTCCTCTCGACTGGGGGTCAAGTAGTCGAGGTATGACAACTGCTTTGCACTTTCGTTGCACTTTTGCCTTCTGCGAGGGTTGGATGGGCATCAAGCGAGCGTCGAATGAACGTGGCGCGCTCTCCAGATTTATTAAGAAAACCTCGAATTCTCTAAGGTTTTTGGGGCTCCGAAATCGCCTCCGGAGCCCAATTGGCTAGTTTTCTGCTTCGCAAAACCTTTGAAAATCTAAGAAATATTCAATCTCGAGCGCTCGCATACCGTTCAAAGTTGCTTCAATGTCGTCTCAAAACACCCCTTCTACACGTCTTCTGCACATTCGAGACTGACTCAATCTGATATTTGCGAACCCAAGAAACGTCACCAAATGGGAGAACCATCCTGCCAAGAATACCGATTACTCGAACTGCCACTTGTTAAGCCGCAGGTCTAAGGGCGACAACATCTTGCTGTTGATTCCCGGCAACAGATTTCCCTCATTGCCACGCCAGGTAATCCAGCGACTGATGGTTCATCAGGTCGTTGAGCGCTTGATTGATAATCAAGTTGACGGGGTCGGGAACCGTCACCTACCGAGAAAATCGAATCCGTTTGTAGATTTACCCGGAGCTGATTCCAAAATAATTGCCCTACGGCTTCTCAAGCAACCGGTCACTTCCTTTCGAGCTTGGGAAGGGCGCGGAAGGATGGCTGCCAAGAAACGGTTGAAGAGACCTCTTCTTATGGAGGGGGGTGCAACAGGCTCACGAAGCCGGGCGTACCCCCTTCCGAGAATTGGCGGTTTTAATGAAAAAAGGCTAGTTTTCTGGCTTTCGAATCACACTTTTCGGAACCCTGGCACGATCAACCCAACCTTAAGCCACCCTCATCGGTAAAAAAGGCCCCGAAAAGGGCACCATCCTACTCCAGATTAGACATCCTTCCTGGTTTAACGTAGTTTACTCGCCGAAAGGCAGCCGCCCTCGAAAAGCTTCCATAAGCCAACGGCAGATAGATGATGGCAGAACAGAAAAGGACTTCCGAACCCCCTCTTGTACGCACCAAATTTTATCGACCGACGGTGGGCAAGGATGTTATTCCTAGGGATCGTTTGTTGGAAAAATTGGACCAAGGATGGACCGCTCCGCTAACCCTCGTGTCG
>JAJDBZ010000024.1 GCA_029261095.1 Candidatus Omnitrophota bacterium
ACTGCCACTTCACTGGGAGTCAGCCTCCTTTGTTACACTGAAATCCTCTCCGCCTTGAACCGGAGAATTCGTGAAAAGAGTCTAACTCGCAAGGCCTATACGACCATTAAGAACCGCCTCGCCGAGGATTTGAGCGACGCCGAAGTGGTCCAACTCATCCCGGTCGTGGTGACGACATCGGTCAGGCTATTGGAGGCCCATCCGCTCAGGACTTTGGATGCTCTTCAGATCGCCTGCGCGGTCGAATGGGAAACGGAAATGTTCGTTACCGCGGACAAACGTCAGATGGAGGCGGCCCGACGTTCGGGAATGAGGGTTCAATTCGTGGGTTGACCTCCCCCCCAGCGCTTCCAAATCCCAAAAATCCCGGTAAGAATCCTTATATGACTGAATCGAACACCCTTACCCAATCGACGGTGCCCAATTCCGATGTGGACCGTGTCGTGATCCGACCGGCAATTGCTAGCGATGTCCGTGCGATTAAGGACCTGGTCGATCCCTTTGCGCGGGATGCGGTCATGCTACCGAAATCGCTCACTGACCTCTATGAGAGTGTCCGGGATTTCATGGTGATTGAGGTCGGGGGAGAGATCGCGGGGATGGGGGCCCTTCATGTGTTGTGGGAGGATTTGGCGGAGATCCGCACCTTGGCGGTTCATCCCGATCATCAGGGAAAAGGGTTTGGGAAACAGGTGACCATAAAGCTGATGGAAGAGGCCGAGCGCCTCGAAGTTGGTCGTGTGTTCGCTCTCACCTATCAGGAGAAATTCTTCAAATCCCTCGGATTCCGAGTGGTGGACAAACAACTCCTTCCCAAAAAGATCTGGGGAGACTGTATCCACTGCAAGAAATTCCCGATGTGCGACGAGATCGCGGTGGTCTACGATTTCCGCCCCTATCCCGAGGGACCCATTGGCCCGCCGCCGGAGCTCCCACAGGTGATCGACCTGAAGGTGTTGGTGCCGGGGTTGGGTGAAAAGAAGGAATAGGTAAATCTATTCGGTCGGGTCGCCCGACTCCTCCCGTACCCACAAACCCGCATCGGTAGATTCTTTCCCCTTTTTTGCTTAGATTCCAAGAGACCCGTTGGGGCGATGGCTGGCGGGTGTTTGTTGTACCGTAGGGGATCGCTTCGGTTTGAATCACGGAATCCCACGGAAGTTGCCGGAAGTGCACGGAAAAAAAGCAAAAGAATCGTCGATTCTTTTCTCCGTGTCTTTCCGGTCTTTTCCGCGCCCCTCCGTGATTCAAAAAAAAGCCGAAGCATTCCCCCGCATAGATCCCATCCCGGTAAGGGATGTTCATTCGAAGGAGTCTCTCTAAAAGCATGACCAACCCACCGGGGACCAGTGAGAAACCGAATTACAAGTCGACACTCTGTCTGCTTTCCAAAGGCGAGGCGGAGGCGATTTTTCCCCAGCGCGCCAACTTGGTAAAGCGTGAACCGGAGACCCTCGCCTTTTGGGAGGACAACAAAATCTATGAGCGGCTCCGTGAGAAGAACCAGGACTCCCCTCGGTTTATCCTCCATGACGGTCCTCCGTACGCGAATGGCCGCATCCACATCGGAACAGTTCTCAATAAGGTGCTCAAGGACATCACCATTCGGTCGAAAGCGTTGGCCGGTTTCGATGTCCCGTATAACCCCGGCTGGGACTGCCATGGACTCCCGATCGAACACAAGGTCATGCAGGAGGTTCGAGCGAAGAAGGAGGACATTGGAACCTTCGAACTCCGCGGCCGGTGCCGCGACTATGCGCTTCACTTCATCGATGTGATGGAGCAGGATTTCAAACGTCTCGGTGTGCTCGGCCATTGGGACAAACCCTACCGGACACTCGACCCGGCTTTCGAGGGACACGAACTTCAGCTGTTCGCCACCCTGGTGGAAAAGGGGATGGTCTACCGGAATCTGAAACCGGTTTACTGGTGCCCCGGTTATGAAACCGCCTTAGCCGAGGCGGAGGTCGAGTACATGGACCACACCTCGCCCTCGATCTATGTGAAATTCCCATCCATCGATGTGGAGGGGGTGGTCGGCCAGGATTGTGGAGATCCCTCCAAACCACTATCCGTGCTGATCTGGACCACCACGCCCTGGACCCTGCCGGCGAATCTGGCGATCACTTTCCACCCCGATTTCGAGTATGTGGTCATGGAGACCGACACCGATCGGATGGTGATGGCGCGCGAGTTGGCCGCCCAGGTCGCCGAAGCGGCAGGCATCGAGAATTACACCCTGCACGACGCGCCACGCGGGGCCGAATTCGAGGACAAGAAATGCAAGCACCCCTTCATCGACCGGGAATCGCTGCTCATCCTTGGTGACCATGTCACCCTCGAAGCCGGTTCGGGTTGTGTCCACACCGCGCCGGGCCACGGTCATGAGGATTACTTGGTCGGCCTGAAATACGGGCTCGAGATCTACTCACCGGTCGATGGCAAGGGCCGGTTCACCGCGCAGTTCCCCGAGTTCGAGGGACAGGAAGTGGAGGCGGCCAACCCAGGGATCATCAGGTTGCTTAACGATTCGGGTCTCCTCCTGGCCGAGAAAAAAATCACTCACTCCTATCCCCATGACTGGCGCGAGAAGAAGCCGATCATTTTTCGCGCGACCCCGCAGTGGTTCATCTCCCTGGAGAGAGCGAACCTTCGAGACCAGCTCCTCGCGGCGGTCGACCAGGTCGAATGGATTCCGAAATGGGGCAAGGATCGAATCAGCGCAATGCTCGATAACCGTGTCGAGTGGTGCATTTCCCGACAACGCGCTTGGGGTGTGCCGATTCCGGCGATCCACCTGAAGGATTCGGAGGAGAGTATCCTCGATCCGGAGTTCATCCGCGAGTTCGCCAATCTGGTATCCGAGACCGGTGTCGATGTCTGGTTCGAGACCATCGAAGGGATCGAAAACGATCGGACCGCGCGACTCAAAGCGCTGGTCGAGAAAACACTCGAAGCCAAGGGAGTGTCGGGCGAATGGAAACTGGACAAAGACACCCTCGATGTCTGGTTCGATTCGGGCTCCTCGCATCATGCGGTGTTGAACGAGAGTTATGGTCTCTCCTACCCTGCCGATCTCTACTTGGAGGGGAGCGATCAACATCGCGGCTGGTTCCAAAGCAGTCTGACCAACGCGGTGGCGATCGGAGCGGGAGCGCCCTTTAAGGCGGTCCTAACCCACGGTTTTGTCGTGGATGAAGAGGGGCGGAAACTGTCGAAAACTCTTGGTAATTACATCGAAGCCAACGAAGCGGTGCAGGAGTACGGCGCCGATATCCTTCGCATCTGGGTGGCCTCCGAGGATTTTCGCGGGGACATGTCGGTCTCCAAAGAAATTCTCAAACAGCGGATGGAGGCCTACCGCCGTTTCCGAAACACCTTTCGGTTCCTGTTGACCTCGCTCAGCGATTTCAAACCGGAGGACACGGTCGAGGAGAAAGACCTTCTGGAGATTGACCGATATTTTCATGGGAAATGGATCAACCTGGAGGGGAACCTTCGCAATGCTTACGAGAAATACGAGTTCCACCGGGTGTACCACTTGGCCAATGTGTTTTGCACGGTCGACCTTTCGGCCCGTTATCTCGATATCCTCAAGGATCGTCTGTACACCTTCGAGCGGAGTGGACTGGCGCGTCGCAGCGCTCAAACAGTCCTGGTTGAAATCCTCAAGGGGATGGTTCAATCGCTCTCGCCGCTGATGGCCTTCACCTGCGAAGAGGCTTGGCAATCGCTGCGCCGTCTCGGATTGGTCGAGGAGGAGAGTGTCGTTCTCTCGAAATGGGCCGCACCCACCGAGAGCCCGGATGGAAGCCTCATCGAAAAATGGGACTGGCTCTTCGATCTCCGCGAGGGGGTCAACGCCGCCATCGAACCGGAACGCAAGGCGGGCAAGATCAAACAATCGCTTCAAGCAAGCATCGATCTCTTTCTCAAGAAGGAGGAGGATTTCGATCGGGCCCGATCGACAATGGATCTCCCCCCTGGGAGTGACCTCGCATCGGTTCTGATCGTTTCGGAAGTGAACGTTTTTCACGGGGATGCCGAGGGTGGGACAGTAGAAGCCGAAAAAACGCCAGGAGTATCCGTGCGAGTGATTCCGGCCCAGGGGGAGAAATGCGTCCGATGCTGGCGGATGGTCGAGAATTTGGGGGCGCGTCCCAATCATCCGGATATCTGCGATCGATGCCTGGAGGCGGTCGGGGACTAGTGGAAGACCGAGTGACTCAAACCGAAGTTCGCAATCTCCAATCTCCCGAGAGTGCCTCCATGGTGAATTCTCGCTCTCTCTGGCTGGCATTCTGGGTCTGCGGTTTCATCTCGCTCGTCCTGGACCAAGCGACCAAATGGATCGCGCTAGGGACGCTCGATCCTTATGCCCCTCCCACTGTTATCCCCGGACTCTTCGAACTTCGGCTGGTCCATAACGATGGTGCGGCATTCAGTATGTTCCGAGGCGGCCGTTGGGTTTTTATCTTGGTCTCCCTAGGAGCAGCTTTTTTCCTTCCACTCTACCTGAAGAGTCTCATGAACGATGGAGAGGACCACACTTTCTACCCGATCGGACTGGGATTGATCTGGGGCGGGGCGATGGGAAACGCGGTGGATCGAGTCTTTCGCGAGGACGGGTTGGTGGTCGATTTCTTTCATTGTTATTGGAAGCAATACAGTTTCCCGGTCTTCAATGTGGCCGATAGTGCAATCACTGTCGGTCTAATCGCGATCATTTTGGCGGCGATGTTCCTGGGGACGCCGAAAAACCCTCGAGGCGAAACAGACAATGTACCCGACACTCTTTAAGATTGGAAACTTTGAAGTCGGTAGTTTCGGTCTGATGGTCGCGATCGGTTTCTTTTCAGCCTACTGGGTTGGAATGAACGAGGCGAGGAGAAAAGGGTTACCTGAAGATAAATTCGCAAACTTTATCATCATCACCCTACTATCAGGATTATTGGGGGCGAAACTTCTCCATGTGTATGTGTACCTTGGAAAAGACTCGATTTCCCACCTGTTTTTCTCACGTAGCGGGCTGGTTTTTTATGGCGGTTTAATTACCGGGATTCCCGCTGGTTATTGGTTGACCCGCAGATACGAGTGGAATCCGGGAACAGTGGCGGATGTGGCCGCGGTCGCCATCCCTCTCGGACATTTTTTCGGGAGACTCGGATGTTTCCTGAATGGGTGTTGTTTTGGGAGTCAATGCACACTCCCCTGGGCCATTCGATTTCCCCGGATTGTCGATGGGGAGGGGTATATCGTGGGGAGCGAACCCTATGCCTTTCAAAAGAGTGTGGAGGACCTGTTGAAGGGAACTGAGCCCTACTCGCTACCGATTCATCCCACCCAGCTCTACGAGGCTTTTGGATCTCTCGCTGTCTTCTTGTTCTTGTATTTTTATCTCACCAAAAAAGCGAGTTTCCGTGGCCAGCTCGCTTTGGTTTATCTTATCTTATACAGCATGATGAGGTTCCTGATCGAATTCTTCAGGGCGGACCCTAGAGGTGGGTGGTCTGGACTCTCCACCTCTCAATGGATTTCAATCCTTATGGTGATCATGGCTTTCTCTTTTTGGAAGTCGCTCAAAACATATGAGAATAAAAATCGATCAAAGGAGGACAGCGCTTAAAATGAAACGAGGTATATTCATCTTCGCAATGCTTTGTCTGCCCTATTTGGCAACCGAATCGGGTGTAGTTCCCGATTTCATCGCGAAACAATGTGGCGGGAATGAAATCAGATTCAAACTAACTGACCATCGAGGGTCATGGGTCCTGCTGGATTTTCTCCTCCCCGGAGATTCCGCGGCAGACAAGGAGCATTATGCTTCGATCGAAGGAAACCTGGACAAGTTGGTGTATGGAATGAACCTGAAACCGGTCTTCTTCAAACCGGAACCGGAGGCGGAGATCGCCAAATGGTGGGAAGGTCAGCCATCCAACAGAATTCCGGTCATGCAGGATCCATCCGGAAAACTTTCGAGAGCCTTAAAGATCCCATACGGATTGAAGCTGGATGACCAGATTACTTTGTACCCGACTGTGGTGTTGCTCGACCCGGATGGCAATGAAGTGTGGAGAAAGGTGGGAAAGACCGCTGAGGAACGAGTCGATGTCGATGAAATCATCCAACAACATGCCAAGTGGCGAGAATCGCTTGCCGTAAGCCAAACCGATACAGGGAGCAGCAATGAAATGAATGATAAAAACGATCTTGTCGAAACCGACTCAGGACTACAGTACGAGGATATGGTGGTGGGAACGGGAGAAGAGCCCTCAACAGGGAACCGGGTTGTGGTTCACTACACTGGGACGCTTGAGAATGGAAAGAAATTTGATAGTTCGAGAGACCGAAACAAACCCTTCGAATTCCAAATCGGGGTTGGCCAGGTCATCAAGGGATGGGACGAGGGGGTCATGTCGATGAAAGTTGGCGGGAGGAGAAAACTGATCATCCCATCTGAACTGGGGTATGGAGCCAGAGGAGCGGGTAGCGACATCCCTCCCAACTCTACGTTGATCTTCGATGTGGAACTCCTCGAAATCAAATAAGTGACTGGGTGAAAGCGGAGGTATTCCTTCTGCATCTAAAAAGATTCTGTAGGGTAGTTCGCGCAAATCAAGAAAGAGGGGGTTCTACGGAACCCCCTTCTTCGTGTCGAAAACACTCTTGGGTAACCTGCGTTTGATATTAAGAATCTGCGATAATTTGAGAGATTAACTGACTTTTCTCCTGGTGTTCCCCATCATTTCCATCATCGGGGAACCTAAACTGATGCGATTTACCTGGAATCTCTTGATTTAAAGCCCTAAACCTCGTTAGAATGAGTGAATGTTTGTCAAGATTGAATAACTGTGGTTACTGTTGTTCATGACTGATTGATTGATTGTCCAGATCTGTGTTCTTTTTTCTTACATAAACTACAGTTCATGGTCCATTTTGCCATTTTTTGGTTGGCACATGTTCTGCGTTAGGGAGGGATGGCTGGGAAGCATTTAGCCTCAGTGCGTGAGGTGCTTGCTTCCAAACAAACTTTTGCAGGAAAGAGAGAGGAAAAATGAAATTTTTAGGTTCGTTGTTCTTGATTGTTGTCTTGGCGTTCGTTGCGAGTCCAGGTTATTCCCTGAATATCACCCAGGGAGAGTTTGATGGCTTGACTTTCACCGATCACTACAGTGACTTGTTGAATGATCATAGCGGTGGAGCAGGATTTTCGATTTTTGGAATCAGTTGCACGGTCGAAAACGGTTATCTTTATGTTGCAGTTCACACCAACTTTCCGAAGGCCGGACTCGCTGGCGCGGATTCGTATAGTGGCGGGAACACTTTTGATCCCGGCGATCTGTACATCAATGTAGGCGGTACCTTTCAAGCTGGCGGCGGTAGCGCATATGGCGTAGCCACCACTACGCATGGAAACAATGTGACCCAGGCATACGGTGCATGGGGTGCCGGTGTCACTGAAGGTGGTCTCTATTCCCCAGCCGCCGGCGGACCTTTCTTCGCCGATGGGACATGGGAAGTTTATGAGGCGCATTTAGGTGTTGTGGACCCCACCGATGGCGATGGAAGCATGTTTGTGAACTCGTACCCGACCATGATTCGCTACGGTACGGCTGTCGCGGGCGATGTATCCGGCACGGCCTATTTCGCCAATGCAACAGACCCATGGGCATTTGACGTTGTCTACAAGATCGATGTCGATGCGATTGGTTTCAACGGAACCCAGGATATTCAACTCTTCTGGGCCATGGAATGTGGTAATGATGGCGTACAGATCACCAAAGAAGGTGAAGTTCCCGAGCCGGCAACAGTTGCCTTGCTAGCGGCAGGTATCTCGGCAATGGCTGTGAGACGGAAATCCGTCCTCTAATCAAAAGACGCTAAGCGGGAACAACCAGCCTGCTCAATACAGGTAGAATTCGGGGTTGGCCATTCAGGCCAACCCCGTTTCCCGCTTTTGCCAGTCCATTCCCAGATCACTTGGGTGGAGCACCATAAACATCCGAGTTAAGGTATCCTTCCAATTGAATTCCTGTGGAGAGGAAAGTTCATAAGATGCCTGAATCACTGCTTTCGATCGAGGGAAAGCGTTTGTTGGATAGGCGAGACTTCCTGAAATGGGCTGGAAACGGCCTTCAGGGAATCGCGCTGACCAGTCTTCTAGCGGAGCAAGGGCTTCTGCGGCAGAGCGCTTTCGGTAACGAGCCTCCGATCCGTCCGATCATTCTTCCCGAGTCCCCCCTCGCGTCGCGCCCGTCTCACTTCACACCGAAGGCGAAACAGGTGCTTGTGATCTTTTGTTCGGGAGCGTGTAGTCAACTGGAAACCTGGGACTACAAACCTGAGTTGATCAAATATCACGATACTCCATTGCCAGGGGGAGAGGATCTAGTCACTTTCCAGGGGAAACAGGGGAACTTGACGAAGCACATCTACGATTTCAAACCGCGTGGCCAGGTCGGAAAATACACTTCGGAACTGCTCCCCCGTATGGGCGAGTTGGTCGACGACATGTGTTTCATCCATTCGATGACCGCGAAAAGCAATACGCACGGACCCGCCGAGAATCAAATGAGCACCGGTTTTATCCTCGATGGTTTTCCCAGCATGGGGGCCTGGGTCTCTTATGCGATGGGAAGCGAAGCGGAGGATTTGCCCGCATTTGTGGCGATCCCGGATCCCAGGGGTGTCCCGCAATCCGGTCCGAACAATTGGTCTGCGGGATTTCTACCGGCGGTCTTTCAGGGCACCCCTTTCAACGCGGACAAACCGATTCCAAATTTGAACCCGCCCTCCACGATTTCGGCTGAGGCTGATAAAGCGACCCGAGATCTTCTAAAATATCTGAACGATCAACACCTGGAGAAATATCCAGGAGACAGCGACTTGGCAGCGAGAATCGCCAGTTACGAGTTAGCCGCCAAGATGCAGTTGTCCGCCGCTGAAGTCAGCGACCTGTCCAAAGAGAGCGCATCGACGCGTGAGATGTATTGTGTGGAAGATCCCAACGAGGTGAAGGCGGGATTCGGGAGAAATTGCCTCCTTGCGCGCCGTCTCTTGGAAAAGGGAGTCCGCTTTGTCCAACTCTTCAATGGTGCTTATGCGATGGGCGAAGGGATTGGCAACTGGGATGGGCATAAAGTTTTGAAGGAACAGTACGATGTGCATGGCCCTATTTTGGACGAACCCTGTGCGGCGTTGATCAAGGATCTAAAACAGAGAGGGATGTTCGATGAAACTCTTGTGGTGTGGGTGACCGAATTCGGTCGGATGCCGACTTTCCAGACGGGCGCCCAAGGCAGAGACCACAATCCGAACGGGTTCACTGTTTGGCTGGCGGGGGCGGGTGTCAAAGCCCCATTTTCTTATGGTTCGACCGATGAATTTGGATATAAGGCCATCGAAAACCCAACGACCATCTACGATTTGCACGCCACGCTCCTCCATCTCTTGGGTTTCGACCATGAGCGAATGACCTACAACCACAATGGTGTGGAACGTCGGTTGACCGATGTGCATGGGGAAGTGATTCGCGAGATTCTGGTTTGAACTTCGAGTATTCCTCCGGGGTTAGACCGCCACATGGGCGATTATTGACGGCCCAAAAAGTACTTCGTAAAAACTCTTTCGAACTTGTCTGGATCTTTCAATAAGACCTTGGCAGATCGGTTATCTCTGGCTCCGGTCGCCTCTTCGGGAAGATGCTCCAGACGTCTGGACAATGATGGATGAGAACTCCATGCATCGTCTCCGGCCTGGACTTCACTCTCCAAGATGTTTCGCACGGTATCTCGTTCCTTCGAAAGTTTGATTCGAAACGATTCGTATAGATTAAGTCCTACCAGATCCGTTCGATCCTTGTATGCATACTTTTTTATCCAATCGGGAGTAGTCATGTCGAAAAAGATCGATGCTGCGATGATCTTTTTAAGTGCGATTCGAAAGACCTCGCTTCCCGATACCTCCGCCGAGAGCGCGTCGGCCCTAAATTCTCGCTGACGAGAAATTGCGCTGTTTATTCGTTTGAATATCCATAGATACGCAAGCAGAATCGAGAGCGAAAACATGACCGGCAGCTGAACCCAAGAATCATAGGCTACCTCTTCCTCGTCCCGAGGAGCGCGATCACGGAAGGCCAGAGACATACCTGACATCGCGTTTAAAGCGCCTTCGTACACCGGCTGAATGACATTGGTATAGAGGGTGTCTCTTCCAGAAAAGTGCGCCAATTCATGAGAGAGCAGTGAACGAAACTCCGAAACAGTAAGAACCCCAAAGTATGGGAGACCGATTGCCAATGTTCGACCTCGGATCTTCTCGAAAAGCAACTGAACAGGGCTGCCTGTCACAAATGCGGTTGCGTCCAATGTCAATACAACATTGGTGGGTGCGCGAGTCCCCAATAGGTCGCAGATTTCATTGATTTCCTTTTCCAGTTCAAGGTGATCCCCCCACTGGACTCTGATTCCGCCAACCGGAAATCGCTGTCTTCGGAAAGATTTAAAGAATCCCCAAACACCAGATCCGATGCCAATCAGGACTCCTATTGTCAATGGAACCACAACCATTCCTAGGACCAAGACCATCCTCGCTGGCCCCAAAGGGCTCTCTCCGAGAAAACTGTCTAATAAGTTGATCAACCAATAACACCCATAAACGATCCCCGCACCAATCGCGAGGGCAGTCAGGCTAGATACGATCAGGGCGAGGTAAATGCCCGGAACCATTGCCAGGGCGAGGCAGATCAAGGGGGTAGAGAGTCTTGGACGAGGTTTCCCATCTGATCCCATTAGAAAACAATAGACGGATACTTAAGGGATTTCAACCACAGATTAACCTCCTCTGATCCTTCTTTCGATGGCTCCAAAGGGGGGTTGGATTCTAAAGCTTGGTGATTCATTGGGAATTCGGCATCTCCGCTTGTCTGGTATCCCAAGGGGGATAGGGGTAGGATTGCTTTGTTGACACTTATTCTACGCGTTTCATATAATTAAGCTGCCTGGGCTTGCGGATCGGCGGCGGTTTGGCGATGAACCGTAGATAAACCGCAGAAATCTCTTCAAAACAGAGGGTTTTGTGCCGATTTTGAAGAGGATGCTCGGGAGGAATCCTCAACTTTTTGAGAAAAGGGGTATTATCTTCATGTCCAAGTCCTATTTGACTTTTTGCCTGCTCATCATTGGAACACTCATCTTCGCAACTTCATCGGCTCTGGCAGGCAACTTTCAGGCGTTAGATTTTCTAGTTTCATCACCCTCGGTCATCAACACGACTCAGCAATTGACGGACGCGAATGCCGACTATGGTATCGCCGTACTCAATATCGATGGGGTTACGACCTTCCAGGATCTGGGAGGCGTTGAAGCCTCATCTATCGGGAGTTCCATGTTTCTTGCGGTCAACGGGGATCAGGCGACTCCTGGCGCGGCTCGGTTAATTAAGATTCCACAGCCCAACTTCTCTTATGTCGTCGGCACAGCCAAAGATGGGCTTGTCAGCGCGGCAACAGTTACCGCGAGCGGTCCGGCTTATGTGACCAACACTATGCTGTCCACAGTTACCGGCAATAATCCCAACGATCAATCCGATGGGTATGTCCTTGGAATGACCGTTGACAAAACGACCACGGATGTCTACGCCGCGGTTGCCGCGGGAGTGAATGGCCCCTCGATTCTGCGAATCGCGAATGGCGCGGCTCAGGCCGCGGCGGTGATCGAGTTTGCCAACCCCGCAACCCCCAATCCTCTTTTCCCCAATTTTACTCCGGACTTCACCCAGGTTCTAATGGGACCACAAAGCGTGGCCTTCTACCAACAAAACAGTGCAACGGACCTCTTTTATTTCGCAGATGGCACGGGGTCGGACTTCTGCCTAGGTTGGGCGGTACAGGATTTGTCCTTTGTGAGGACCGCGCCGAGCCCGGGCGTTGTGCAAAACACAGCAGCGGTTGACAATGATTTCTTTACTGACGAAATGCGAATCCACGCGCCACTGCTCGCCGGAGACTATTCGTTCGCACCAGGAACTCCTTCGATTCACTCCGATATCGTTCACATCCCCGTAACGGGTCGAATGGGCCTGATTACTGGGGCGGGAAGTGGCGTTTTCCTCGTCAACGACCTAAACGACAATACAGAAGAGAACGGGACCGATAGCGACTCACCAACTCTTTCTCAAGTGTTGGGATCTCTGAATCCCACCGCCCTGACGAATGCGTTTACGGTGCCAGGTCGGTTCAATGCCAATACGGACATCGTACTTGCGGATTATGACGGTTCGGATTCACGCTTGGTCAGAGTGACATTCGGTATCGGCGGGACAGTGACCTCGCAGCAAACTCTCGACCTCACCACTCCATCCAACCTCATCCCTGGACGAGTTTCCGAGTTGAGCATGGACGTGGACGGCAACATTTATGCGGTAGTGGGCGACGATCTTGGCGGGGGAATGGGGATCGTTTATGTGGTCTCATTGAACCTGACCCAAACCGGGCCAACCCCCACTCCCACACCTGCACCCAACTTCGATTGCTTCGAGACTGACACGTTGGCCCAGGGTCAATCGGGAACAGCCGGTCGTTTTACGCTCCCGACCCTCGTCGATTATGCGAAAAACGTTCGTGCCGAGAACGATGTCATTACTGAACTCGACTTGATCGCCAATGGAGATCTCGATCTGTTCCTAGCGGCGGGCGCATCCAGCCAACTGAGATTCTTTTATATCAACCGGCCGATCAGTATCACTCAATTGGATCGTCTCACGGCTAACCGAGGGAATTTCTTGATCTTCCGCAGTGATGGAGTGTTGAGATCCTTCATCGAGGTCAACGGTCGGTTAATCAGTCCGCTGCAGGGCGCCCCGATCGGAACCAGTTTTGGCCAACCCATTATCGCGGGAGGCATTCGGAGCGTGACCGATTCGCTCACCGATCCAGTCGTCCAATATTACGGGCAGGGAGCGGACGAAGAGAACCAGATCAGGTACACCTCTGCTGTCGGATTCATATCATGGTTGAAGCGACAAGGCGTTCCAAATTTCGCAGCACTGAACTGGAGTGCTCCAGCCGGTGACGCCGCGGCGGCTGAATTCGAAGATTTCGCCACACGGAATCTAGGAAGTATTCTGACTCCGCAGCTCATGTTCAATGTGGTGGCGGCAACGCCTGAAGCAGTGGTCAACGATATCGAGGACGAGGTCTATGGCGAGGGTACCGGACGTTGGGGAGGCATCTATTTCAACGAGCCGGATGTGGGATCGAGTTCGGCTGAGGCCTCGAGTGTTTCGTACAGCCAGGTCGAGTATGCGGAGGTGGGTGTTTACGCCCTCGATACGGAGTTGAGTTCCGACAATATTCGCAACGAAAACGCACTCCGCATTGTGGGGAGCCATTTCACCCACAACCTCATAGGACTATCGATTGATGGGATGTCGCCACTCATCGCGAGGAATACTATTTCGAAGAGCACTCCGGACAGCAGCTTCGACGCAAGGAATTTTGGGGGGAATACACCCATTTCGAACCCATGTGGTCTAGCGGCCTCCCGAAGGTTTGCGATCGGAAGCAGCGGCACCGGAGTCTATATTACGGCCCGCCGTGGCAGTTTCGCGGTCGATGTCAGCCCACTCTTCTGGGGCAACACGATTACACGGAATGTTGGTAATGGAGTTCAAGTCCAGCAACCGGGTGTGGGTGTCAGTTTCGGGTCACCCACAATCAATAACCAACCGAGACCTTTGTTTGGAAGAACTTCACCACCAATCGCGACCGCCCACGAATACTCGAACTTCGGTTTCAATAGCATTTTCGCTAATGGAACCGGGGGCATCACAGAAGAGACCTACCAGAATTTTGTCTACAACATCGAGGAGACCCCTCCTGACTTTGGCGATGCCGACCCCAACCAGGATGGCGACCTGAGCGCCGAAATGAATTACTGGGGGAATTCGGATGAGGTTTCTTTTGAAGACGACATCCGTGACGGGAAGGATTTGGCGAACCAGGGAGAGGTTTATACCGTTCCTCACCTTTTCATCCGTCCTTCGGAGGTCGAGGGAAGCACGGAACTCTACGATTAATTGCCGATTTCCCAAAGGGACCAAAGCATCCCGATTCAAGGGATCGGAACAGAAATACAAATCCCCCTTCCAAACCAGGAAGGGGGATTTTTTTTGGATCTGGGTTGCCTCGGATGTGTGGTGGGTTCAAAATAGGTAAAGGAAGAAACCCAGTCTTGGCAAGTTCAGAGAGATCTTCCTCGATGCTGGGAAACAATGGGTTTAAACCCATTGTTCTTGGCTGGCTCCACTGGATCTGAGATTGCCCTAGGAATACCCCACGGATGGGGTGGAAGGATTCGGCTTTGGAAGAGATCACACCGGTCTTCGAACAGGTCCTGGATTGGCAACCCAAAAGCGCCAAATCTCTTCGCGGCTATATGAAGCGATTGGTGAGGATCAACTATCTCACCTATGTCCTCTCGGTGGTCATGGCGCTTTTCGTCCTCTTCGCAATCGCGGTATATCTCGCTGGACGTTGGACCTTTTACAACCCTCCTTACGGGCACGCGGTCACTTTGTTTCACTGCGTACATGCGCTGGTTGTCTTACTGGTGCTTCGTATTTGGGCTTGGCCGAGGCTTCGACACCCCCAAACGATGACCCAGCTGGCTGATCGTATTGAGAGAGGGGACCGGAAATACTTTGCGCGTGACAACGAGGATGAACCTCTCGAGTATGTTCTGGACTCCAAAGACCAACGTCTCGCCAGCGCAGTCACCTCCGCGCTCGAGTTTTCGGAGCCAGACGAAATCTTGCAAGAATGTCTGGTCCCATCCCGCAACATCCTGACAGGCTCGGGACGTGCTGCGGATACGAAGGGCCTTTATGAACGGGTCTTGATCGACCTCAAGAAACGCAACCTGATGCGTTGGGTCTTCCCCGTTTCTTTCTGGGTAACCCTGTCGTTGACAGTGGTCATATGCTTTCTCGCACTCTTCCTCAACCGGCTGGAACCATTTACCGCCAAGGATGCATGGAAGTTTTATAAGACAAATTTTCTTGCCAACCCTTATCGCCCGCTTCACAAGCTGATTGTTAATCCCGGACCTAATGAAACAGTTCTAAAAGGAGAATCGCTGAAGATCTGGGGGACTCTTGTCGGTCCTGGAACTCACCAAGCAGTGATCACCTATAGTATGGTCGGATTTCCTGAGTTGACGATCGATATGAAGAACAATGGTCCTCCCAACAGTTTCGTTTATGAGTTCGAGAACCTTCAAAGCGATTTAACCTACCAAGTCAAATCCGGGCCTCTCGAATCTCCGCAACACTCGGTCAAGGTTCGAATTCCCCCCGAGTTGTCCTCGATCCGACTGACCTATTACTTTCCGGAGTTCATGAAGAAAAAG
Source organism: Candidatus Omnitrophota bacterium (assembly GCA_029261095.1). Classification (GTDB taxonomy): domain Bacteria; phylum Hinthialibacterota; class Hinthialibacteria; order OLB16; family OLB16; genus JACKFH01. The sequence continues at coordinate 15,408 of JAJDBZ010000024.1, forward strand.
TTTGAGGTGATGCCCGCAGGACAGGGAGCGGCCATCGCTCCCCTGGGGACTACTGTGGAGGTCACCACGAAATGGAACCAGCCAATGGAACGTGTGAACATCGTGGTCAATGGCAAGGACTCATATCCCATGGCTCAGGGGGGCCACTACCACAAGGGGAGTTTCCCATTGACCAGCGCGGGCGCTTATGTCCTATCCGGGACCAGCACAGAGGGGGTGCGAACGAGAGGTAACCTGGAATTTCCAATTCAAGCGTTGGTCGACCTTCCACCTGAGATAGAATGGGTATTCCCCAAACGGGATCTCGATTTTTCTTCCACCAGGAGAAAAATCCGCCGTATCCCCCTCAAATTTCGTACGACGGACGATTACGGTCTTCATTCGGTTGAACTCTATGCGGGTGCACCGGGACGGGCAACCTCGACCTATGAAGTCGCCCGCATGGATGGGAAGGAGAAGGAGTACGAGGGCGAATACGAACTCGACCTGCGTCCTTTCGCCAACTCTCCGGTATGTCGAGTCTATTTCATGGCGGTCGACAATCACCCCGGGATTCAAGGAAGAACGATCACCGAAGTCCGGCGTCTCTATTTCAAAGCACCCGGGACATTCTCCGAGGATGAGGACGGAGAAAAAAGGGAAGATTTCGAGGGGGATCCTTTCGAAATGACCTCCAACGAGTTGTTCGCGCTTATTAAAATGCAGGAGGAGCAGAATAAAAATCTGAACGACCAATCCAAACCGACCAGCCAGGAGAAGACCGAATGGTTGAAGGGGCAAGAGCGAGTAGTCCAACTCACAACCCGGACGGTTATTCTGACTAAGGAACGCGCAGACAAACTTCTCAGAGGCCCCCCGAAGTCCGAGGATGACACGAAGGATTTTTCGATGATCACTCCTGTCGGAAAAGGGGCTAACGAAGGAGTTGAAAATCTTCCGGTTCGACTGATGCAAGTGATCACCCGGTTGGCGGGAGGGATCGAGCGCATTAACGAACTCCAGCCTGGTAGCAAGCCTAGTGGAAACTCCGCACTTGACCGTCAACTCAGGCAATGGGATGCGGGAGAAGAGGGTCGCAATGCACGGTCGCACGAAGAAGGGGTCCGAGCCTATACTGAGCTCGAACTTGCTTTCAAAGAACTGACCGGGAAAGATCTTCCGGCTCCGGTCGATGAAGAGCTCGAGGAACTGGAAGAAGAAGAAAAGAAGAAAGGGGAGGGAGATGGCCCCGGCGATGGAGAAGACCCCGACAATGAGGATGACGAGGAAGGCGATGAGGAAGAGGGCGAGGATGAAGAAGGCGAAGATGATGAGGAACAGTTAGCCAAGGCCAAAGGCGAAGGCGAAGCGGAATCATGGGCCTCCTCTAAGAAAGAGAATGAAAAGAAGCGGTACGCACCCGGTGTGGCCGGAGAGGAAGGTGGGGGCGAGGGAGAGGCTCAGGATGTGACCTCAGGAGTCGGCCCATCGACACCGTCCAACAAATATGCTCCGAGCGAATACACCCTGGACCCGGATACGGTGCTGATCGAGACTCCGGCCTCCTCATTGATGCGCAAGGAGGTCTCGAAACAACTATCGGGGTTGGATCTTTCTCAATACCGGGACCCGGAAATTCCTAAGGAATATCGGGAATCGGTCAGCGAATACAGTCAGGTCTTGTCGGGGGATTAAGCATGAACCGCGGCGGGGAAACTTGAATTCATGGACTCGTCCATTGGACATACTCAAGGACATTTTTATCCGGATCACAGAAATATAACCAACGGACCTTCCCCTCGATTTCAAGCGGGCCTTTAAGAATCGAAATTTTCTGCTCTGCCAGGCGACGGATCAACCCATCCAGGTCGTCTGTCCCGATCGCTACATGAGGACAGTAGGGGGGGCAGGGGGTGGATGGCGAGTAGGGGAGTGGGTTCCCATTTTCATCGTGTTTTTCGAGGAGTTCCAGGTTTCCTCCCTCGAGCTTGAGGAACGCGAAACGTTCTTGATGTTCTTTCGAGACTTTATCGAACATGAGTTCGAGACCGAGAATCTCTATATAGAATTTGAGAGCCCTTTCCATACTCGAAACCTGGAAGGCGACATGATCTAATTTCATTCAGAGGAATCTCCGCTCACACTTTCCGAAAATGGGATAACCAACACATGCCCATGCTAAATCTTTTTCGCCCAACTCGATCGAACCCGCAACGTTCGACTCGTTCCTCAAATTCGTCGATGCCACAGAATCCATCCATCGAATCGGCCAGGTATTGATAAGCTTTCCCGTTCCCCGAAATGAGATGTCCCACGGTAGGAAGCACCTTTCGGCAGTAGAATCTCCCGAACTTATCCGCCAGTGATTCGCCCGCTTGGAAGAAATCTAAAACAACGAACTCGCCCCCAGATCTTAAGACTCGCTGGACCTCGTACAGTCCAATCTCCAGATCGCTCCAATTTCTGACTCCAAAACCACAAAGACACCCATCGAACGAATGATCGAGGAGAGGGAGTTTCAGGGCATCTCCGCAAAACACACCATGCGGTGAACTGCTAGAAGCCCCCAATCTCAGTCTGGCTTTTTCAAGCATCGGGACTGCGAAGTCGGTTAGATGAATCCGGTCATCAGGACGGTTTTTCAAGAGTTGGAGTGCAAAATCCCCGGTTCCACCGCAAAGATCCAAGATGGTACCGGGGGTGGGAATCGATAGTTGACGAACGGCATAGGCCCGCCAGCGTTGGTCGATCCCGACCGAAAGAAGTCGGTTGAGGAGGTCATATGTGGGCGCAATCCGAGAGAACATCTCACGGACTTGTTGGCTTTTCGGATCGGAGGAATTTGGATCGGGAAGGACTGAGGCAGCCAAGAGTCTTAACCTGTTTCAGGGCGCGCCAACTCGAGAGCCGCCTTTTCTTTATCATTGCGTTTCCGAATATAATCACCGAGGCCGGTTCGATTATAGAAACTCTCGAAGGCGGCAACAGCATCTACATCGAATGCTGTGCCTGTTTCGGATTTCAGCATCTCCAAAACTTTGTCGGGATTGGCAGGATCGCGGTATTCACGGAACGATGTCATGGCATCAAAGACATCCGCAACCGCCATGACCCGAGAGAGCGGGTGAAGATCATCCCCAGAAAGGCCATCGGGATAACCCGATCCATCCATCTTTTCATGGTGATGGCCGGCAATGTTGGGAATCTCCCGATACTCTTTCGGGAATTTGATCTTGCTCAAAATATCGATCGTGTAGGCGGCGTGCCGTTTCATCGCGTCGTATTCGGCATCGGTCAGTTTTCCTGGTTTGGTAAGGATCGCTTCGGGAACTCCAATTTTCCCGTAGTCATGAAGGAGCGCCGCATAGTTGAGAATCTCCAATTCGAGAGGGCTGTAACCCATCTCTTTGGCGATGGACACAGAATAGCTTCTAACTCGTTCCGTATGGCCAGCGGTGGTCGGGTGACGGGCATCGATTGTAGACGCCATCGCGGTAATCATGGATTCAAAGAGTTCCTTGAGTCCTTGCACCAGAGTGGAGTTCTCGATGGCTAACTGGATTTGAGCGGAAAGCGCTCGGAGAAAGTCTTCGTCATCGGCTGTAAAGACTCCGCCGACCTTATTGATGGCCTGAATGACCGCGACCACATTTCCATCTCGGTGTTTGACAGGCATACAGAGGATGGTTTTTGTATGATACCCGGTCTTTTTGTCGACTTCGGAATTAAAGCGGTCATCCTTATACGCGTCGGGGATGTTGAGGGTTTCGCCTGAGGAGGCCACCATCCCCGCCAATCCGACTCCCATTGGAAGAATAATCGGTTGGGTTCCTTGAGCCACTTTCGACCAGAGAACATTCGCGTCGGGGTTTACGATAAAGAGAGTCGAGCGGTCTGCATTCAGCGCATTGGTGACACGGGACATGACGACGTCAAGGAGATCGTCCAGGTTCTTGGCCGCGAAAATATCCAGAGATAGGTCGTAGAGAGCCTCCAGGCGTGCAAGCCGAGACTCCATCTCTTTCTGTGATGGTTGGCTGTGAGTTTGGAGATCGGTCATGATCGTGCCCTTTCTCTCCTCCGGATGGAAAACAATCCGTGAACTGGTCCAATCATCTTAAACCCTTTCCAGAGTTTTGCTAAGACCTTTCCATACTCGGGATCTGGGCAGAAAACACCCCGGTGGGCGCCTCCATCTAGTCTGTGCAGGTCCCATCAATTAGCCTAAGAATGGTCAATCATGATGGTTTGAAAGGGGACTCATGAAGAGAGTTACAGGGATCGTTATTGGGGGGCTTGTAGCAATTTGGGGACATCCAGGGAACTCTCAGACCACGGCCATTGAGTTTGAGAATTCGACTCAAATCGCTGGAATTATCCACTCTCATACTCCCCCAGCCCCCATCATTTCCGAGGGTCGACCCATCAAAGCGATGACTTGGACTGTGGGTGGAGCGGTTGCCGAAGACTTCGATGGTGATGGGTGGATCGACTTGTTCTTCTCTCGGGGCGGGTTCTCTCCCCCTGTGCTTTACATCAACCAACAGGATGGAACCTTTCTCGAAGAAGGGATTTCAAGAGGATTGAACCTACCCACGCAAGAAGGGTCCGGTGCGGCGGCGGCCGATTACGACAACGATGGGGACATAGACCTTTTCCTCGCAACCGAATACGGTCCGCACTACCTTCTTGAAAACGATGGAACGGGTTCATTCGCAGTCGATTCCACGATGGTGGACGAACCGCATTACAATGTGACCAGTCCCAGTTTCGGAGATGTCGATAATGACGGCCTGCTTGAACTCGCGCTCGGTGGCTGGGACAACGATCCCGGAAACCAGCATCTCTACCTGTACAAGAACAACGGTGGGGATCAGTTGGAATCCTACGACTTCACTCAATTCCCTCTGCAACAACAATTGGTGTTCTCGCCGCGATTCGCGGACATGAACAACGATGGATTTCAGGATCTTCCCGTTGTGTCTGATTTCGAAAACTCCAAACTGTTCTTGAACCAAGGGGACGGGAATTTTACCGATGTCACTAACACCCATGGAACGGGTGGAGATGAAAATGGTATGGGATCGGCAATCGGGGATTACGACAACGATGGCGACCTGGATTGGTTTATATCGAGCATCTTCGATGTATCCCCCGAATTGGCCTTGTGGGGAGTGACGGGGAACCGTCTCTATCGGAATCAGGGGAATGGAACCTTCGAGGACGTCACGGAATCCGCGGGTGTTCGTGACGGAAACTGGGGATGGGGAAGCACCTTTGGAGATTTCGATAATGATGGAGACCTTGACCTGTTCCATGTGAATGGATGGCCGGAAACCGACCTCGATCCCACATTGCCGGAACGATTCAACCAACAACCCGCCCGGCTTTTCGACAATCAGGGAGATGGTACTTTCATGGAAGTGGCGATGGAGGCTGGTGCGGACGACCAGGGACAAGGGCGTGGGACCGCCACACTCGATTTCGACAATGATGGAGACCTGGACCTCTTAATCACCAACAATCAGATCCTTCAGATCTCCGGTCCCTCTTTCGTTCGGACTGATGCTGCGCCCACTCTTTTAGAGAATACGAACTCGAATGGAAACCATTGGATCAAAGTCACGCTTGTCGGCGAGCCTCCACTCCACCGCGATGGAATCGGTTCACGAGTCTGGGTTCAGGATGGAACCCGAACCCAAATGCGAGAGCTTCATGCATCGACCGGATTCATGGCCCAAGGCCCAGGACGCATCGCTCACTTTGGTTTAGGAGTATCCGACCTGCTGGAAGAGGTGCGAGCAGAATGGGTCAGCGGAGATGCCACGGTGATAGAAGATGTCATAGTGGATCAGATGATATCGATCCCGAGCCCACAAGCGACTGTTTCCCGAAAAACCCTGTTCGCCGGAGAAAGTGTGCGGCTTGATGGAAATCATGTGGAGCCTGTCAACAACGCAAGGAATTGGACTTTCCAGGGAGAAATGTTGGCCGATCCGAGTTCAATCACGATTACCCAACCGGGGAGTTATGAGGTTGTCTTCAATTTATTTAATGAAGATAGGACCTCCTTAGTGCGTAGAGAGATCTTCCGCATTGAAGTCCTAGACGGGGACTCGACACCCACCGCCACACCCACCGGAACCGAGATCGACGATGGAGATCCCACATCAACGCCGACACCCACTGCAACATTCTCCGATTCACCGACTCCTCCCCCTACAGCAAAGAGCGCCGACCTGGATGGCGACAGGGATGTTGATGCCATGGACCTTCTCATCATCCTTAATGAATGGAGAAACCGAACAAGACCTTGAGATCGAAGTCGGGTTTCACACGTGGGTTACCTCTTCTGCTCCTGTTGATATTGGGTTTCGTTGTCCTTTCGGGGCTGGTGTTCACCTCTGGCCTTTTGTTGAAGAGTCGTCGGGGAGTCGAGTCTGAACCCTTAGATTCGAAGATACGCACACCGCATAAACCGACCAGTGAGAAAACCGCAGAGGGAATGTACTCACCTGAGGTTGCGCAGAACGATGACTCGTCTATGAGTCAATCTTTTCTTATCCCAGTTGAAGGCTCACCCACTTTAAACATCGGAACAGAAGACCGGAGATTCGTTTCAAGGCTCACCCTGAGGAACCCGGCGGAACGCGCGTTAAGGAACATTCGCATCTTGGAAAGCGGAGGAAGTGACTGGTCTTCGGCCAAGTCCATTCTCCAGTCGATCCTGAAGGAACGGGACCCGGCGAACGACCGTGAAAAGGCACTGTGCATTTTCGACTATGTCCATGACCATATCGAGCGAGAGGCCTATCGCTCCAGGTGGGATTGTTTCGATGTCTGGAAGACTTTCAATTGTTATGGAATGGGGCATTGCGAAGTCCATTCGCGGACGATTGCCGCGTTGTGGGAAATGGCGGGACTCGCCTCCGGCCAGGCCAACGTCGGATTTAAGCCTGGGCTGGATCTCTTGAATCACACTATGGCCGAGGTTTTTTACGAGGGAGATTGGCACCTGTTCGATTCCCACGGAGCCAATTTTTTCATAGGAACGGACAACAAGAGAATCCTTGGATGGAAGGATCTTTGGAAGAGTCCCGATTTGATCAAACGGTCAGGCCCGGTTGGAGACCTTTACGCTCCATACGACCATTCCCTCTGGATGGACCCGGAAAAATACGATTGGACATTCGATCATAAGACTGCCCGAACCGAACCCTGGAAAGGCGAAGTTTTCCCTGAGTTGACGCTCCGTCCTGGTGAATCGGTCACTTACGAGCGAGAAGGCGGGCTCACTTTCATCAATAACATCAACGATTTCGCACCTCCCAGAGTCCCACATAGCCGTGCAATTTTCCGGACGGGAATGCCAGCACCCGGTGGAGGATGGACCGAAGTTGACCGCTTGGAGGGTTTCGAGGAGGTGAACGGTGAAGGACTTCGACTCGAAAGCGGCGAATCCGGTTCTGTGCGTTTCGATGTTCGGAGTCCTTTTCCCATCGTATCGGCCACCCTTGAGGCTAATTTGACCCTCGAGGGCGATTCGAGCATTGCGGTTCTGAAGGTTCAACCTTTGGGGCACCCTGAAAGGGATGCGGAAGTAATTCAAAATCTCCAGGGGTCGAAATCTCTGGAAACCCCGATTGTATTGGGAGCGAGGTTTGAAGAATGGAACGATCCATTCGCTCGGTACGGATACTCGGTCATCCTAGAGGCAACCACCCAAGCCGGGAGTTCAGTGACACTTCACAATCTCCGGACGGAAACGGCCTGCCAGGTCGCGACATGCATGCTTCCCAGTCTCGACCATTCCCCCTGGGTTATTTCCTCCAGTCCAGACGCGAGTGGGGATCTCGATATCGAGATCGTGAGTGTCCCTTATCCAAGGGCTTTGATTCCACCCACAAATCTTGCAGCCAATAGGATTACCTCAGGGACAGAAACCTGGATCGAGTTGAATTGGTCTTCATCTATTGGTGAAGAACCTGGACTGGAGTATGAAGTAGA
>JAJDBZ010000231.1 GCA_029261095.1 Candidatus Omnitrophota bacterium
AAGGACAACCCACTCACCGCACGTGTGGCGGTCAACCGATTGTGGATGTATCTCTTTGGCCGGGGCCTCGTCAACACACCGGAAGATTTCGGAACTCGAGGCGAGAACCCTTCCCACCCAGACCTCCTCGATTGGATGGCCACCTGGTATATCGGAAACGAGTGGGGGACCAAGGATTTCATCCGCATGGTCGTCAACTCGAATACATACCGTCAATCCTCAGACACCCGTACCGATCTGATCGATCGCGACCCCGAAAACATCTGGTTGGCCGCTCAGAACCGTCTACGTGTCGAAGCGGAAATTGTGCGCGACCTTTCACTTGCTACCAGCGGTCTCCTCCACCCCAAGATCGGAGGACCCAGCATTCGACCCCCACTGCCAGAGGGGGTCGCGGCTCTCGGATATGCCCGGTCCGTCAAATGGAAGGTGAGCGAAGGCGATGAAAAATATAGGCGTGGCTTATACATATTCTTCCAACGCACCGTACCCTACCCGACTTTGCTCACATTCGACTGCCCCGACTCGAATGTCACCACAGGAAAACGGAATCGATCCAACACTCCGCTTCAGGCGCTCACTCTATTGAACAATGTGGTCTTCACCGAATGTGCCCAGCATTTCGGGGATCGTGTCTACAAGGAGGGCGGGGGATCGACAGACAGGCGCATCAGGTATGCCTACCTGCTCGCACTCGGAAGAGAGCCGACACGGTCCGAGCGAAAGGTCCTCCACAGCCTAGTTGAAGATTACACCGAAATGTATTCCGACGACTCCGAGGCAAGTGAATCTCTAGTCGCGAGTCTGAATATCGATGAGGAAGATTGTGCGGAGGTAGCCGCCTGGATTTCAGCCGGGCGAGTGATTTTGAACCTAGACGAGTTTGTCACACGGGAGTGAAAAATGGATCCGATTCAAGAACATATTAAACGGACACGGCGGGATTTTCTCGCAACCGGAGCCAGTGGACTCGGGGGGATGGCTCTCGCCTCTCTCTTAGCCCGCGATGGCTTGCTTCCTCGGCAGGCGAATGCGGAAAGCGACATCATCAATCCGCTTGCTCCCAAGCCGCCACATTTCGCGCCGAAAGCCAAAGCCTGCATCTTCATATTCATGGCGGGCGCTCCCAGTCAGATCGATCTTTTTGACCCGAAACCGAAACTGAATGATCTCGATGGCGAAAAAATGCCAGATTCGATGACTGAGAATGTCCGGTTCGCCTTCATCCAGAAGGACAGCGCTGTCCTCAAAGGGACCCGCCGGACCTTTACCAAACATGGGGAATCGGGCATGGAGTTTTCCGACCTTCTTCCCAACATCGCAACATGTTCCGATGATATTGCGATGATTCGGTCCATGCATACCGAAGCGTTCAACCATCATCCCGGCCAGCTCTTGATGAACACCGGAGTGATGACTTTTGGAAGGCCGAGCATGGGGTCCTGGATCAACTATGGTCTCGGGTCCGAATCGGACAACCTGCCCGGTTATGTTGTCCTGACTGCAGGACGCGGAACAAGTGGTGGCGCCACCAATTGGGGGAGTGGGTTTCTTCCATCCACTTACCAGGGTGTCCTTTTCAGAAATGGTGAGGAGCCAGTTCTTAATCTGAACAATCCACCAGGAATTGATGATGAGATCCAACGGCGCGGGCTCGATTCATTGCGAGAACTGAACCAAGAACATTTTCAGTCGACTCTTGACGATGAGGTCAAATCCCGAATCGCTTCTTACGAGCTGGCCTATCGCATGCAGTCCGCAGCCCCGGAATTGACCGACATCTCCAGCGAGTCCGAAGAGACATTGGACTTGTATGGTGTTAACCGTGACGAGAACGGAATGAAGAATTACGAGAACTCGGGTGGCGGAGAGTTTGGTCTCTTCTCGCGGAACTGTCTGCTCGCGCGGCGCATGGTCGAACGGGGAGTCCGTTTTGTGAACCTCTACCACGCCACTTGGGATCATCACAAAAACCTCGATCAGGGTCTGGAATTCAACTGCATGATGGCCGACCAACCGATCGCGGCGCTGTTGAAGGACCTGAAGCAACGCGGTCTGCTCGACGAAACCCTGGTTATTTGGGGTGCGGAATTCGGGCGGACTCCGCTCGGTGAGAACCGAGTTGGACGTGAGCCGAACACGGGTAGAGATCATCATCCCTTCGCGTTTACTGTCTGGATGGCTGGCGGCGGAATTAAGGGTGGCCAGGTTATTGGCGAAACCGATGAGATCGGCTGGAACGTGGTCAAAGACCCAGTCCATGTGAACGATTTCCACGCCACCGCACTCAACCTCTTCGGCCTCGACCACCTCAAGTTAACCTACTTGTACAAGGGTCGGGACTTCCGTCTCACCGATGTCGCCGGGAATGTAGTCGACCGCCTGATCGCGTGATGCCTACATTCGGAGACGGTTCAAACGAAACCCACCGAAGGTGCTCGCGCAGATTTGCACTGCTTGTGATGAATCTGTGCCTTCTCACGTGCTCGGCCACTCACGGCGCCGATAAGGATCCCTGGCCCTCCCAGGTCCAAGAAATCCAATACCACTCCGCCGCCGATCAATCTGACCAACCCGCTCTCTACTATGACTCCGGATCGGATAAGAAAAAACCTCTTCTGGTTGCCCTTCACACCTGGAGTGGAAGTTACAAGCAAACCATGAGTATCCCCTATTTCGAATGGTGCATCGAAAAGGATTGGGTTTGCATCCATCCCAATTTCCGGGGACCGAACAAGACCCCTGAAGCGATGGGCTCGGACCTTGTGGTGGGGGACATCCTGAGTGCAGTCGACTATGCCAAAGAGAATGCTCGGATCGATGAGACCAGGGTTTATCTGATCGGTGTGTCGGGTGGTGGACATGCCTCGATCCTGATGGCCGGTCGCGCGCCCGAGGTTTGGACCGCTGTTTCGGCATGGGTTCCGATCTCTGATATTGCGAGATGGCACCAGGAGTGTATCGACCGTGGAGAAAGGTATGCCGAACAAATCCGCATAGCGGTTGGAGGCGATCCAAGATCGGATGAGAATGCCAAGGCAGAGTGCAAGGAACGTTCTCCTCTGACTTACCTTTCTGAAGCCAAAGGACTCCCCCTCGATATCAATGCCGGTATCCATGACGGACACACCGGCAGCGTTCCGGTCGGGCAAACGCTTCGTGCCTTCAATCAGGTTGCGGAATCCGAAGACCGAATTTCCGAGCACTGGATCGAGGAAGTGGAACGCACCGAGAAAGTCCCCGAAGGTTTTGAATTCGAGGGCCAAGATCCACTCTATGGGGAGAACCGTGTCCTCTTCCGGCAAGAGTCCTATTCAGCGCGAGTCACCCTTTTCGAGGGTGGGCATGAGATCCTATATGACGCCGCGTTGAAGTGGCTGGAAAGTCAAAGAAAGTAACATTGCTTCAAAAATAATCACTCATGCCAGAAATTTCGAGATTCTTTGGGATTGTGATCGGTATGTTTCACCGGGAACATCCACCCCCTCATTTCCATGCGGTCTACGGAGAACATTCGATCACGGTTGATATTGAAACCGGAGAAGTCCATGGTTCCTTTCCGAAACGCGCCCTTCGTTTGGTGGAGGAATGGCGTATACTGCATAAGGAAGAACTATTGAACGATTGGCGCTTGGCCGAAAACAAACGTCCTCTCGCCAAGATTGCACCATTGGAGTAGATCAATGATTCCAAAAGTCACAGAGGCGAAAGTGGTGGACGACTTTATCTTGGAAGTAAGATTCGAAGATGGGGTCGAGGGTTTGATTGATCTAAGCGGTGAACTTGATGGAGAAGTTTTCGCCCCTCTTAAGGATCCCAAGTATTTCAGGCAGGTCAAGATTCATCCGGATTTCCACACTCTGGTTTGGCCCAACGAAGCTGATTTCGCTCCCGAGTTCTTGTATGACAAAGTGAGAGCGGTAACAACGTAGGCTGAGTCATGAATTCATGAGGATCATTGCTTGGTGTTTCGTGTTGGCTTCCGCACCGTTCTTTATCTACTACGGGTATTGGTTTATCCAGCCTAGTCTCGTAGATTCCGATATCCGAGCCATTAAACTAATCGAACATGATGTAGTGAAGTCTCTCAATCAAATTGATCTAGAATTCCTTCTTACAGAAACAAATGGTTGCGATGAGTTTCTTCTGATTGACCGGGACTCACCCTTGCTCGGGTCAATCATTCCCCCCAGAGAAAAGGGTTTCTTCATCAAACTGTGCGAACCAACTTCAATTAACTTCACCGGGCAATTGGGATATGGAGAGACTGATGCTATCGCCATTGTAGGGGTGACTCCACTGAGGGATGATCTAACGAATACTCCGAGTTCAAAATCCCTGATCCGGTACGAAATCACCAATGGAACCTATTCGAGAGGTGATCTCATCTTTCCAATATCTAAGAACAATCAAGGAATCCTGCACGGGCCTAAGCAGCGTATCTTCACCGCCAAAGAGTTTGACCAAGGTGAATGACTCCCCCCTCCGGATAGTCCCACCCCCGCAAATCCGTTAGAATTATGGCGAATCACCGATTTCGAGTCTCCTCGGAGGAAGTCAGAGTCCGGTTCAACCGACGGCTCTTAGCGTAGCCACGGAATTGGTTCCGTGGCGGACCTTGATGGACACTGATTGGGTATCGAAGGACCGAAAACCGGTGATTTTGGAAAATACACCCAGGAGGACCCCCGTTCCGTGCCCACCATCAGTGTCGATGAGGCGGTCGAGAGACTTCGCCGAGGCGAAATGATCATCGTGGTCGATGAAGCCGACCGTGAGAATGAAGGCGATTTCATTTGTGCCGCCGAAACCATCACCGCAGATCAGGTGAATTTCATGGCCAAACACGGTCGCGGTCTCATCTGTACTCCGACCACCAAGGCCCGCCTGGAAGAACTGGACTTACCTATGATGGTCGACCAGAACTCCGCCCTCATGGGAACCGCTTTCACCATATCGGTTGACTACAACATCGG
>JAJDBZ010000232.1 GCA_029261095.1 Candidatus Omnitrophota bacterium
CATTCCGGCTCGTTTGTCATCGTATCGCTGCTTCCGATAGATACCCAGGTTAGGCGGCCCTCCCCCAGGCTCCTTGGTGAAAACAAAACCCAGGGTGTTGAATGAGCCTCCATCTTCCGGCCACAGCTGAATCCAGGGGATTTGGGTCAGTTTCGGATCCAAGTCCACGACTTCCAAAACAGGTCCGGACTTCCGTTTCTTGGTTCCGATCTTTAAAAACTCGAATCCTAAATCTCGATTTGCCCAGAGTTTGGACGGCTTAGGCGGCATTTCCTGTTGGGCGAAGTCCACAATTCTTTGAATGACTCTCTGTGGGTGGAGACCAAACGCGATATCAACCCTTCTGGAACTCCCATAAAGGTTGGTCACTAGGGGGAACGAACTCCCCTTTACATTAGTGAATAAAAGGGCGGGTCCATTTGCGGAAATGACTCGCCGATGGATTTCGGCAATCTCTTGGTTCGGGTCAACTTGAGTGTTGACCTCGACCAGATCGCCTTCCTGGCGTAATATAGAAATGAAATCCCTAAGATTGGTGAGGGGTTTGGCGGACATAGGTGTAGGATACGAAGACTCGCGTACGCTTCAAAGATGGTCGCCCAAATAGGATTCTGGGGCGAACCTTTCAATTGGTACGACTCAATTACCACATTTTTCAGATATCCGAAGATGGGACATTTTTACAAGTAGAGTGTGTTGGGGCTTGATTTTAGCCCTATTTCTTAGCCACAATCCGCCTCCTTTCAGTCCTGATCCGAGAAAGCGAACAAGGAAGACATAATGATTTCAACAGAAATTGAGGGACATATCGAACAGTTGGACGAACTCTGGGAGAAATTGGATCTGCCGGAGGAAATCCGAGAGGTGCTACAAAAAGCGCCCAAGGTGAGTTTCGCCGACTCTTTGGAAACGCTAAGAAAACTGGCGGTCCCTGGTGAGGATGGCCAGTTCCATGAAGTGGCCTATGACGTGGAGGGGCAAGGGAAGTTAGTCGAGGCCACCGTCTGCCGTGTCAAAAACGGAATTGCTGTCAACTATCCGGATCCTATGATGCGAAGGCGGGACCCCGATTGTCTGTTAATCGGCGATGATGAAGAAACCGACAAAGAGACCTTTCAAAGCCGGATGGGAACTCCATTCGAAAATGTCCGACAAGACACTCTCGACTGGCTTTCGGGACAAGAACTTGCGGTCTTCGTTTTTCAAGCGGGTAGCGAGAAAAAAGGGATGCCCGGGATGGCCATCTGTCCAGCCAACGCAGGCTTCTTCGCACTCGGCCTGGCGATGCTCCAAGGCATTGTCCCCCTCGATCAGATCCATGAGGGGATTCGTCCTACTGCATTCATCTTTGTCGCCCCTCCATTAAGGCACAGTCATTTCGGAGGAAAACAAGTCGTGGTGCATGATCGCACCGAAAACTTTCACGCGCTCTATAGTTACAATCTCTACCCTGGCCCCTCAGCGAAGAAGGGTGTCTATGGAATGTTGCTCAACCTGGGAGAGAAAGAGGGTTGGGTCACCGCTCACTGTTCCACAGTCAAGGTAGTCACTCCGTATGACAATCAAGTGGTCATCATGCATGAGGGCGCCAGCGGCGGCGGAAAATCCGAGATGTTGGAGCAGATCCACCGTGAACCTGATGGCCGTCTCCTCTTGGGACGAAATAGTGTAACCGACGAAAAACGCTATCTCATTCTACCCCGGGGCTGCGATCTCCTACCGGTCACCGATGACATGGCCCTTTGCCACTCGATCAAATCGAAGAGAGAAAAAAAGATTCGCGTCTCCGATGCCGAGACATCGTGGTTCGTTCGGGTCAACCACATTCCAAACTATGGAACGGACCCTCATCTGGAAGCAATGACGGTCAATCCGCCTTCTCCATTGATGTTCCTGAACATTGACGCGGTGCCGGGGAGCACGGCGCTAATCTGGGAGCATATCGAGGACGCGCCGGGTGTGCCTTGCCCAAACCCGAGGGTCATTGTCCCGAGAGACTCAGTGCCCGAAATTGTCCATGGGAAGGTGACCGTGGACATCCGTTCGTTCGGAGTTCGTACCCCTCCCTGCACCAGAGAGAATCCTTCTTACGGAATTCTGGGAATCTTTCATCTCCTTCCTGCGCCACTGGCTTGGCTTTGGAGGCTAACCGCACCACGTGGTCACGCAAATCCATCGATCGTTTCAACCGGTGAAGGTATCCCCAGCGAGGGTGTGGGGAGCTATTGGCCATTTGCGACGGGAAAAAGAGTCGATCATGCGAACCTATTGCTGAGTCAAATCCTATCGGCCAGAGACACAATGTATGTTCTGATTCCGAATCAGCATATTGGGGCCTGGGAAGTCGGGTTCATGCCGCAATGGGTCTGTAGAGAGTATCTCGCACGGCGGGGTGCAACTCGTTTCCGCAGTGAACAGCTCATGCCAGCCAGGTGCTCGCTGTTGGGATACTCCTTGCGGAATATTCAAGTAGAGGGAAACAGCATCAATCAATGGCTTCTCCAGGTCGAAACGCAACCGGAGGTCGGGGTAGAAACGTATGATAAAGGCGCGAAAAAACTCTCCGACTTCTTTAAGAAAGAACTCGAATTGTATCTTCAGCCCGAACTTCACCCCAAGGGGAAGGAAATTATTGATTGTTGTTTCTCTGCTGGAGGTCTTGATGACTACGCCACCCTTGCTGAGGATTGGTAAGGGATGAGTCCACCCGCTCTCATGTCGAAGTGGAACCTCACCCGACCGTTCAATCGCAATGTCAAGGGTTGGCAAGTTGTTCCTACCAGGGTCGTTTAAGCAAGTGTCCCATCTTGGATTCACAGGATCACTTCTGCTATAGATCAATCGTGTCGAGGCGAAGCTTCGAGCCGTATCCGCGTTTATGAGAATGATTGAACCATAATCTTGATCCTTCTGATAAAAGGAAATTCCGGTCGAATTCGATGGGTTTTTTTCCTTGATCGGAAAATATTTTACTCCGAGACAATCGAGTCCGGTGGTTAGAAATCCCCGCTATGGGAGGAAATAGTATGAGTAACAATCTAAGACTGATGGCCCTTAGCGCCATCGCGAACGCTAAACCGACAGAGAGCACGTTCGACTACCTCAAATCTCCAACGAGTTCAGTCTGGGGAGAAAATGTTTTCAGCCTCAAACAGATGGCGGAAAGACTCCCGAAGGCGGTTTATGAATCTCTGAAAAAGAGCATTGAAACGAGTAGTTCGCTTGATCCTATGGTAGCGGACGCTGTTGCGGAGGCGATGAAGACCTGGGCAATCGGAAAAGGGGCGACCCATTACGCTCACGTCTT
>JAJDBZ010000233.1 GCA_029261095.1 Candidatus Omnitrophota bacterium
ATGCACAGATCAAACTTCAAGAAGGAACACGCGTCGGGAAACTATTGGAGGCATTCAAAGCGAATGTCGACCGCCCATTATCCGCGATCCTCACGCTCAACACGATTGCACACACAGTCGGCGCCATCGGCGTCGGCGCACAAGCAACGCTCATATGGGAAGAGACCCATCCGCTCGTAACAGCTGTCATCGTTCCGGTCACCATGACTCTGGGGATACTGATTCTTTCCGAGATCATCCCGAAAACCATCGGAGCAAACTATTGGAAGGAGTTGGTTCCGTTCACAGTAAATTCGCTTGTTCTCATCATTTCAGCCCTTTACCCACTCGTGTGGATGAGCCAGCTCATCACAAAAGCACTCAAGAAAGACGAGACCAAAAGTGTCTTCTCGCGTACCGATTTTCAGGCAATGGCGGAGATCGGCGCGAAAGAGGGGGTCTTCGAACCTCATGAATCGGACATGATTCTGAACTTGTTGCGATTCAATACGATCCAGGCCAAGGATGTCATGACTCCGAGAACCGTGGTCAAATCAGCTTCCGCCGATTCAAGCATTCAGGAATTCTATGCGAACCACAAGGACTTAAGGTTCTCAAGAGTCCCAGTCTATCAGGGAGAGATGAGAGAACACGTCACCGGATACGTTCGGAAGGATGAGCTTCTGACCAAGATCCTTGAGGGCAAGGGTGAAGCAAAGGTAAAAGACCTAATGCGGGAGATCCTCGTCGTTCACAACACTTTCCCTGTCCCCGATCTGTTCAACCGTTTCCTGGAGAAGAGGGAGCACATCGCGTTAGTCGTCGATGAATTCGGTGGAATGTCTGGAATCGTGACGATGGAGGATGTTATCGAGACTCTTCTCGGAATGGAGATTGTCGACGAATTCGACAAGACCACTGACATGCAGGCCCTGGCCAGGAAGAACTGGGAACGTCGAGCGAAGTTGTTGGGCTTGATTGAGGAAGAGCCGAGGAACGGACCGGATATCACGACCCAATCTGGTTAAATCGTAGTCCCACTATCAAATTCATTGGGAGACTCATGTACTCAACAGTAAAAATTATTGTTGACGTATTACTTTTATTGTTGTAATATACTACATGTTATTAATTGTGGCGTCGGAATGGTCTTAGTCTTGGGATCGAAATTCCATCTGGTGGAAGGCGGTCAACCATGCGTTACGATATCGGGACTGTCTCATGGATCACAGTTTCACTGCTTCTTACTACTATCTCGAACACAGTTTCCACTCATGCCGAACCGCCCACGAAACAAATCTCGGCAGCGGGTCACGCACTCTCGTTCGCGGGCGGACATTTCGCCAGTATTCCGCATCAACCAATTCTGAACCTCTCGTCCAACAATCAGCTCACTCTCGAAGCGTGGGTGCGGAGGAACTCGGAAGGCGAATACTGGCAAATGGTGATGACCAAAGGATTTAGCGGAGACGAGTATGGGCTCACCGTTTCGGGCGACGGCACGCTTCAATTCGAACTCGGAATAGTTGGATCCTATGACCCGCTCGAGACTGTGGATCGAACTCTTGCTTTCGATACCTGGGTTCACGTCGCGGGGACTTGGGACGGAACTACCATGCGGACCTATATCAACGGAATCTTGTTGGGATCTCAACCGGTTTCCCGCCCGACGGTGCGGGAGGAGGACTCATTCATTGTGGGTTCGGCAAGACTCAACAATCCGTATGAGAGGTGGCGCGGGCAAATCGACGAAGTCCGTATTTGGAACATCGCACGATCGGAAGAGCAAATCCGATCGAGCAGCGCGACCGGTCTCTTTGGTGACGAACTCGGTTTGGTCGGCTATTGGGCCTTTGACGATGGCATGGGCCAGTCGGCTAAGGATTCAACTCCGAATCACCTGGACCTGCAACTCGGGGAAACCCCGGGGGTCGACTCACTCGATCCCGTCTGGGTTTCTTCGGATATCCCGGGTTTCCAACCGGCCGCGATAAGCAAGGGGAGAATCGAATTCGCCAGATCGTCTTATCCCTGTTCGAGTACAATGACTTTGACCGTCCGAGACTCCGACCTCATCGAAGCAACGACGACGGTCGTCCTGAAATCTCTCGATAACTCCGACATGGAAACAGTCACTCTTTCCGCAGTCGGGGATTTTCAAGGATTGTATTCGGGTTACATCCCCGTAGGTACAGGCGCGCCAGCTTCCGAGAATGGAGTCCTGGAAACGGTCGATAGCGATGCGGTCCGGGCCACCTATGCGGATGCGGACAACGGCAATGGCGTATCCTCCACCGCAACAGCCACAGCCATCATCGATTGCTCGCCACCTGAACTCATCGACCATCAGATTCAACCATCTCAAAACTTGAATGCGCTGATTCGTATCGAATCGAACGAACCCACTCGTTTGACCGTTCGATACGCGCCCGATTGTGGAAGCGAGGTGGTTGAAGAAACGACATCGTCCGTTTTGAGTACGGTACATGAAATCCTGATTCCAGAATTGAATTCTTCCACTATTTATCACTACGAAATCCAATTGACGGATCGAACGGGCAATCGGGCGACATATGACAACGAAGGTTCCTGCTACTCGTTCCGTACGCCGACTGTATTTCCTCCAAGGATTCTCGCGTTCACGAAATTCGTCGACAGGACTCCAGAGTTCAATCGAACCATCGAGGCCCTAGAGAGCGAACTCGCCGATTACGAACTCATTGAAACCGAAAACGAGAGTCCCGCCGAATTAGAAAGCCTCCTTTCGAACGCGGATGTGTTCCTGATTCCCGAACAAGAAACGTGGACAGTCGATGGAATGAATGCATGGGCCGATTCGATCTCTCCTGTGTTAGATCGGTTCGTTCGAGGGGGAGGGGCAGTCATTACATTGGACGATGGCCCCGATTCCCACTCGAATATCGTCGAGTTTCTAAGCCGGACAAAGCTTATGACGATCAACGATTACTCATCGCGGAGTACCAGCAGTCGCACATGCGACCTTCGATTTCCTGAGCACCCCATCCTCGAGAGTGTCGGCAATCCTTTCATGACCATTGGTGGAAGCTTTACGTTTATCGCCGATTCAACGGGAGACATCATTGCTGGAGTTGAAGGCAGCGAATACGGTATTGTTGCCGCGCGTGAAATCGATCGGGGAGGAGCGGTCCTGATCGGTTGGGATTTCAACAATTATAACGATGACATGGCCCTAATCCTTGCCAACGCTGTCCGCTGGAAATCGTTGCGCGTGACCCGAGAAGGCGAAGTCCTGGTCCAGTCAAATGTCATTTCCTGCTCAAGCGAATTGCGGGTGGAACTTAGAGATATCGACCTGATTGGACTGATGCCCACTATCGAAATTATGGGATTAACGGGCGGGGATCTGGAAACTCTCGTGCTGACCGAAGACAACACCTTCGCGGGAGTCTTTTATGGGGCGATTGACATAGCCGTGGACCCAGTGACCACAAGCGACCAAACTCTCCAAGTAAGCGACGAAGAGGTCATCGATATTGTTTACCTGGATACGGACGTTGGCACCGGAATGCCCGGCGCCGCGACCGCATCGGTCCGGATCGACTGTTCTCCCCCGGAACTCCTCAAGCTACAGGTTCATCCATCTCAAAACTTGAATGCGCGGATTCGAATCGAATCGAACGAACCCTCGCTATTGACCCTCCGATACGCGCCCGATTGTGGAAGCGAGGTGGTTGAACATACGACATCATCCGTATTGAATACGGTACATGAAATCCTGATTCCAGAATTGAATTCTTCCACTATTTATCACTACGAAATCGAATTGACGGATGGCGCGGGCAATCGGGCGATTCATGACAACGGAGGTTCCTGCTACTCGTTCCGTACCCCCACAGTATTTCCTCCAAGGATTCTCGCGTTCACGAAATTCGTCGACAGAACTCCAGAGTTCAATCGAACGATCGAAGCGCTTGACACCGAATTGGCCGTGTATGAGCTCACTGAAACGGAGACGGAGGATCCAGCGGAATTGGAAATCCTCCTAAACAATACGGATGTCTTCCTGATACCCGAACAAGAACAATGGACCGTCGAAGGAATGAACACCTGGGCGGATGCGATCTCGGATGTCCTTGATCGGTTCGTGCGGAAAGGAGGGGCGGTCATCGCAACCGACGATGGGCCCGACTCCCGTTCAAATATCGTGGAGTTCTTGAATCTCACTCGGCTCCTGCCGATCCACAGCTTTTCTTCAAGGACTTCCAGTTCTCGATCTTGCGATCTCCGATTCCCCAACCACCCCATTCTGGAAGAAGTAAGCAGCCCCTTCTCCGCGATCGGAGGAAGTTTTTCGTTTGTGACAGAAACACCCGAATACATCATTGCGGGGATTTCGGAAAGCGAAAACGGTATAGTGGCCACCCGCGAAATCGATCGTGGAGGAGTCGTTCTCATTGGTTGGGATTTTAACGGATACAACGAAGACATGGCCCATATTCTTGCGAACGCTGTCCGATGGAAATCTCTGAGAGTGACAAGCGAAGGCGAAGTCTTACTCCGATCGAACGTCGTTTCATGTTCCGACCGATTGCTAATCGAACTTCGGGACATCGATTTGGTTGGGACGACACCCACGGTGAAAGTGAAAAATGAGGCCGGGGGAGATTTGGAAAGTATCGTACTGATTGAAGATCCGACCTTTGGTGGTGTCTTCCACGCGGAGATCGGAATCACCGGAGATCCGATTTCCTCGGGCGACGGGACCCTCCAGGTCGGTCAGGGAGACCAGATCTCGATCACTTATCACGACGCCGATCCTGGAAACGGCGTGGCGACAGATGTTTTCGCTACTGCGGAAGTAGATTGTATGCCCCCATCCATCACAATGATCGAGGGACCCCCACCTTCATCATTGAGTTTCGATCTCTTGGTAGAGACAGATGAACCGACCCAGGTGAGGATCCATTACGGTCTTTCTTGCGAGTTTCCGACTGAGATGGCGGAATCCACGAAGTTTTCGAAAAACCATCACTTGACTGTTTCGGGACTGACACCGTTGACCCGATACTTTTATACGGTTGAGGCAACCGACCGTGCGGGAAATCTCACCACCGACGACAACGGTGGAGAATGTCGGATCTTTTCCACCGGTTTGTTCAGCTATGCATTGTCTTTTGAGGGTGCCCAATTCGCTATCATTCCTCACCAGCCGATCCTGAACCTTTCGGGCAACGATGCGTTGACTCTCGAAGCATGGGTCAGAAGGACTTCGAATTCCCCGTATTGGCAGGTGGCTTTTACAAAAGGTTCCTCGGGAGGGCATTACGGACTGACTACCTCCGGTGTCGGATCGCTGCAATTTGAATTATCCGGTAACCAGCTTGAGACTTCTGGTGGATTGATACAATTAAACACTTGGACTCATATCGCGGGGACTTGGGACGGGTCAACGATGAGAACTTATGTCAATGGTGTTTTTCAGAATTCCCATTCATATTCTGGTTCTATGAGGCCCCAGAATGCACCTTTTGTAGTCGGTTCGTCCAACGCTGGAAGTACCATTGAGTCATGGCAAGGTCAAATCGATGAAGTCCGGATCTGGAACACGGCACGATCGGGAGCGCAAATCCGGTCCACGAGCACGACCGAGGATATGGGGGACCAACTCGGTTTGGTGGGATACTGGAGTTTCAACGAGGGAGGGGGCCAAGTATCCGGGGATTCCACTCCCAACGAATTAGATTTGCAACTGGGAAGTAGTTCGAACCCGGATAATCAAGATCCGATGTGGGTGTTTTCGGATATTCCCTCAATTAGACCGCCGATCACAGGGTTAGGAACCGTATCGGTCGATGCATCCGCGTACCGCTGTTCCGACCGTCTGGAGATCGAACTCCGAGACCTGGATCTGATCGGATTGAGTGCTTCCATCGACCTGGTCACAACGCCTGGGGGAGATGCCGAAACGTTGACTCTGAGTGAAGATCCGGACTTCAACGGTTTCTTCTACGGAGACATTACGTTGGTCAATGCTCCAGTCTCCGTGGGTGATGGAATCCTTCAGGTGGTGAACGCGGAAACCATCGTTGCGACTTATCAAGATTTTGATGGTGGTGGTGGGATTCCAAACACCGCGACCGCTACCGCCAAGGTCGATTGCATTCCGCCCTCCGCTACCCATGTTGGAACTGTCGAGACCACAACCTTTGGCACTACGTTCAACGTCCGCACGGATGAACCCACTCAGGCAACAGTGCGATATGCCTCCACATGCGGTTTGCTTTCCGAATCCGTGGTGTCGAGAGAGTTTAGCAACGTGCACAATCTAGGAGTCGAGGGCCTAATCTCGGCGACCGAGTATTTCTATATCGTCGAACTCACCGACCGCGCCGGGAACAGTTCGCTCCAAAACAATTCTGGGATTTGTTATTCATTCGTCACTATCCGAGATGTGTGCGAGAGTGGGTACTATGTTTTGGACGCTCTCGGGGGACGGCATCGTGTGGGTAACCCTCCAACAATCAGTGGAGCGCTTTATTTTGGTGTTGCGATAGCACGCGATATGGAACGGTCAATTTGTGGAGAGGACCAGGACATTGTGGTATTGGATGGAAATGGAGTGGCGCATTTTGTTGCGAACTCTTCATGCGATATTAATCAAGATTTCTATCTCGACTCAGATCCCTCTGAGTTCCCCCACGGCAGGGCGGTGGATGTTGTCATGACGTTGGATAATCAAGGTTTTTGGGTCTTGACCGACTATGGCGCGATCTATCGAGCTGGAAGCGCGCGCGAACCAGGAATGAACGCGCTCCTCCCAAGTAGTGACCGGCTCGGGGTTCTGGGATCGGACATTCCGTTGAACTTCGGAAGAGACCCGAACTTTCCTTCACCCGGAGGCGCGACACTCCGTGCAGTTTCGTTCATAGTCTTTGATGTCGACGACGATTCGGTAGCTGACGCTTACATCGTTCTTGACAGTCAAGGCGGGCGTTTTCACATTCAACCCGACGGTTCCCATTTCGAACCGGGTTCACTGACCGGGTTTCCGGTCAACCGTCCATTCCGGCTTTGGGATCCGGCCGGTTATGCCTGGCCTTATTTCCGAGGCCTGGATATCGCGCGCGACATGGAGTTGGATCCCACACAAATCGGCGTCGTTATTTTCGATGGTTGGGGTGGAATTCATCCTGTACCGGTCGACGTCGAATCGAATCCTGTCTATTTCGCGAACAACCGAGTATCCAATTCGGATCCAACTCCTCGTCAGGAAATCGGGATGCCTTATATCACTAAAGGATTCGACGACCCGGCGACGGAAGGAATTGATGAAGGGGATTCCAGCCTCTTCGGTGTGGACGCCGCATCCATCTTTGCCGACTTGGAATTGGCCACTTGTTCGGGTGGCCTCTACACAATGGATCGCTACGGAAGCATCTTTACTTTCGGGTCGGCTAGAAAACTGGAGGGAGATGTCATCGCTCCGTTTAACAATTCACCGTATTTTTTCCCGTTCCGCGATGCCGTGGATATGGAGATTTATCCCATAGCGGAAACAGAATTCTGATTCGGTCAGTATGAAAACGAGGTAACCGTCCGGTAGACCCCACCTCTTCAACCAATCCCAATTGATGCGACGATTCGTCAGGAGGTGAAAATTCATGGCGAATCGGAAGAAGGAAGGAAGGGAGTATTGGCGGAGAGTTTTTGGGGAGTGGTCATCAAGCG